>NZ_JAINEZ010000080.1:0-24453 GCF_019873065.1 Sphingobium sp. PNB | reverse complement strand
GACACCCAGTTCCTAATTCAGATCAGAGGCTTACGCCACTCCCGCCAACCCTTCAGGACACTTTTGGTGAATAAGGCGGGCTAGGACCGATCGAAATTCAGGTGTGCTGGCCTGCAATTGGCAGTTTCCGTAGATATAGTGCCCTTCTTCGTCGGGCGTGGCCCGCCATCACCGCCGATTGCCGCCGTACTCCGCCGATCCCACTCAATTCCGGTCTCCTCTACGCCGCTATCCGATGGCGTGCCGGATGCGGAACTGCTGCTTGACCGTTAAAGCTCAAACAGTAACGTGTTGCCGTCGAGCCGCCTTGTCATCCAACGTGGAATTGGGAGCCTCCAGTGGTCGAGCAACGTATCTCTGCACCACCCGGACTCGAGAAGATCTTCGGGCGCCATGTTGCCGCGAATACATCGAGCATCTTCGTTATTTCCCGCGAGTGGGAGAACGACTTTCCGCCAGCCTATCTCCACGTCTACCGGCGTACCGATCTTGGCGCCGCGCCCGTGGTCCGCCGCGTACCCATCTCCTTCCACTATCAGCTGTCCGCGACCGACAAGGTGCTGGTTGTCATGCCGGTCGTCTACGGTGACGATCATCGCGCCCTGATCTTCAAGTCCGTCGGCCAGCGATGGATTCCGCTCCAACCGGTCGATGCCTATACGGGAGCTGCGTTCGAGGACTGGGTCGCCATCACGCTCCCGAATCAGGTGATGCTGTACCGCGTCCAGGGCCCGGCGATGTCGCTGGTTCGCCGCATCGACGCGCGAGGCGTTGAGGACGCAGGCTTCTGGCAAGGGAAGCTCGCGGTGGTGCGAACCGAGGGGACCGACCGTATCTTCGCGCTCCACGCGCTCGGCGCCGAGGAAGCCGAGCCGCAGACCGTCATCGAATCGTTCGAGGGTGTCGTCTATCCGCCGCGAGAAGCCGAGATCGACTCGGACGCGGCTACCCTCCTGATCGAAAGTCGCTGCGAGCCCGGCCCGGAGGGAATGTCTGACACAGTCCGGGTCACGGCCTTTCGAGGCGACGCGGGCGATCCCAACGCGCCGACGACGATCATCGCGCCAGAGGAGATGATCTGGCGTGACGCGGAGGATCCCGCCCGCGCCACGGTCTTGGCTGGCGAAATCTTCGCGGTAATGGACGAGGCGCTCAAACGCCACGACGGAAAGACTGGCGCCTGGGTCGACGTCGCGCCGACGCAGGCCTGGCGGGACGCGGGCCTGCGCGTCCTTCA
Organism: Sphingobium sp. PNB; assembly: GCF_019873065.1. NCBI lineage: Bacteria > Pseudomonadati > Pseudomonadota > Alphaproteobacteria > Sphingomonadales > Sphingobiaceae > Sphingobium > Sphingobium sp. PNB. The sequence continues at coordinate 23,216 of NZ_JAINEZ010000080.1, read as the reverse complement.
TGCCAACGCTGGTCCTGATTACCTCGTAGTTGCCTGCGACGGGCCGGATGGTGTCGAACTTCGGGTCCTCGACGCCGGCGACGTCACGGCGTGAGAAGCCGCTCGACGCTCGCCACGTGCGACTGGATCTCCCGGACGATCGGGTCCCCGCTCGGCACCGCAGCATTCTGGCGGGCTTGAGCGGCAGCCCTGATCAGCTTCGAAAGAGCGGCGGCGCGCTTCAATGCTATGCTGCGCACCTGGCCCAGATCACCGCTTTGGCCGAGAAACTCGCTCAGCCATTTGCGATCCGGCAGAGCGGCCTCGCCCTGGGTCAGCGCGAGCAGCAGGTCATTGCCGCGGATCTCTTGGGTGAACCCCAGCTGGACGAACCCGCGGATCAGACCGGAAAGCAGGTCGAACTCATCCACCTCCGCGACCGGCGTGTCGATGATGGCGGCCAAGAGGTTCGGGCGCAGGTGCTGCGCCAAATTTGTCGTGAGCTGCGCATAGTCATGAAACTTCCCGACCACGGTCAAATCATCATCGGCGAGGCTGAATGTCGTATCCGGCGACGCGTCGGTCGGGGGCGCAAGCACCTGGCCCGTTTCGGACTGGACCGCCTCTGCGCTCGGGTCCGCTTCAGTGGCGGAACGGGGCAAGGCGAAGCGCGGCGCCTCGATCTTCATCAGGAGCGCCGCCAGCTTGGAGAGCTCGGGCTTCACCAGCTCTCCGACACCGTCCGTCGGCTCATCGTACGAGATCGAACCGTCGGTGAACGACGTGATGTTCACATTTAGCTTGGCGTGGTACGTGACCCTTGCCTCGAGGATCGTCACGGTCTGGCCCGCCGCGGTCATCTCTACGCGGAACGATGACCGAAGCGGTGCCGCGTGAGGGCCGACCCGGTCGACATGGTCCGGCAAATCGTATTCGGGCTTGCCGAGGAAGAAGCGAAGCTTACCGAACCCGTCTCGCTCCGCCGCGCGGGTCACGCTCGGAATCGCGGGCATGGCGAGAGGTAGATCCATCGCCAAAGGCTGCGGCCCCCAGTCCGAACTCACAAGCCGCGTACCCTCGAGCGGGGCCATGCCATCGCCCATCAGAATGTCGCTTGCCTGCTCGACCTTGGACGCGACGCGGTCGACGATCTCCCCGTAGCGCTTGAACAGAAATGGCAAGATCGCGTCGGGGCCCTCCAGGTCGCCGGAGGCGATCAGCGCGGCCTGGACGCGCTCGCCGGCCTCGACGAGCCGCTTGAACTGACTGGGCCGGATGTACTGGGCATAATCGGGCCATTCCTCGAGAAAGCGCGCATATTCTGCCGCAGCCGTGCTCCAGGCGGACAGGCCCGGCATCGTTGCCGGCTCGCCGGTCCCGGCAAGTGGCCGCCCGAGAGCCTCCGCGGCGGCCACGAAGGTACGCACATGCTCGTGCGGGCTGAGCAAGGCTGTGCGCACCGCCGGATCGGCCGGGTTCCAAATCGCGGGTCCGCCCTTGAGATTGGTGGCCGCGGTCTCGGTTGCGATCTGAACCAGCTTGCTGGCGCAGTCCAGGAAATCGTCGCGCGGCAGCGGCGTCGTTATATCCTGCGCCCAGCGCAAAAATGCGCCGACGGCGAGCTGCTCCATTTGATCGAGCAACTCGCGCTGGCCATTGGTCAGCGCCGCTTGCATCGAGTCGAGGCGCGAGTTCAAGGTAGTCAGACTTGACCGGATCGCGCGAACATCGACCGCAATCCCGGACAGGCGTTGCTCGACACGATCGAGTCCAGCGTTCAGGTCGCCGTGGATCGCGACCAGGGACCGGTCGACGCGATTAAATCGATCCTCCATCCTCTTCGACAGATTTTGTACGTCGACCCGCAGCGCTTGCACCTCCTTGAGGATGAGCTGGAGCTGCTGTGCGACATAGGGATCAGGACCGGATGACCCGCCCATTCCCGCGAGCGACATGACCGCGCCCACATAATTGCCGGACAGGGCGGCCATTCCGACGCCGAACAACGCGCTTCCGCCAGAGGCAGAGCCGGCAAACGCGTTCACCGCCTCGTAGATCGTCAGCGCGGCGCTGCCGAACCGCTGGATATCCCTGCCAAGCGTCGGATCGATCAAGCCGCCAACGACGGAAGCGAGATAGAGCCCAGAGGACGCCGAAGAGAGGCTCAGCTGGTCGGTTTCGATGGCGGCGACCGCATCCGCCATCCGACGCACGTCCAGCCCGGTCTTTTCGGACAATTGCCGCAAAACGAGATCCTCGATCGCCCCCTCGATCCCGCCTTGCTCCTCAATTGCACGGAAGCTGCGCTCGAACGTCTCAGACAAGGCCGAGGTCGCCTTCTCGATGTTGCCGGACACCGCGGCAAAGGCCTGTTCCCCGAGCAGCAGACCGGGCTCGTCGACGCTGCCTGCGAGCGTCTGACCCAACGCCCCCGCGATCGCGTCGCCGGTCGCCCGCTCGAGAGCCTGCGCAGCGAGCGACGCCGGATCGTTGATCGCAATCGCCAGATCGTTGAAGACGAGCATGTTCATGCTGTCAGCGAGCGCCACGTCTTCCTGCGCCCGCAAGCCGGCCTGCTCCAGAACAAGACCCAGAAACCGGTCTGCCTCCGCCGCCCCTGTCTCCTCTGCGACCATGGTCGTCAGGCCCGCGGAAACCGCATCCCACCGTCGGCGCTGGACGTCCAGCTCGTCGAGAAAGCCATTCCCCTCCAACCCAGGGGCCAACAGCAGCGCTTCCGCCTTGCGCTGGAGCAGCGTGACCCTATCGAGTCCCAGATCCAGGCCGACCTCGGCGAACGACGCGGACTGCGCGCCCAGCGCCGCGCGCGCAGTGCCGGCGATGCGCGACAGGCTGGCCTCGTCGGCCCCCAGGCGGGCGGCGCGATCGATCAGCCCCGTGACCAACGCCGCATCGATCGCTTCGTTCTTGGGCATCGACAGGACGTTCGCGACGAACATCGACCGCGCGATATGGCGTTCGGCGACCGCCCCGCCGGGCGGTTTGCCGCCACCGGCGGCCGCATCTTTCAGCGTCGCTTCGCCCTCCACCGATTGCATGTTGACGCCAAGGTCGAAGTCCGGAAGATCCCAGACCGTCGACCCAGCGGCGGGACCGCTGCGGAACAGGGTCGCGGGCGGCCCGCCGTTCAGCGTTGCATAGGCCTCTGTCGCGGGAAACTGCCCGACCATGCCCTTGAACCCGATCGACCGCGTCGGAAGGTGGAGCGAGATCATCCCAGAAAAGTCGAGCGCGGGCGTGACCGCCTCCGGCACTGGAGCGAGCGGGTTGCCTGCCGATCCCCTGACGAAGAGCAGAGCATTGTCAGCCTGCCTCCGGAGCTCTCCGATCCATGAACCCTTCGCGAAGAACAGCTTCAGGTCTGGATCCGACGTCGCTGTCGCGATGAGCTCGCCCGCCGAGCTGACCTGGTGGGAGGGATCGCACCAGAAATAACTTTGGTCCTTCGCCGGAACGATCTCGACTGAGTCTTCGTCGATCACGAACGTCACGGCAAAGTGCAGCCGGGCGCTGGCGTTCCGGTCGCTCGAGAAGCCGCGCTGATCGGTCAGGAAGTAGCTTGTCGCGGCCAAGCCCCTGACGACGCCCGATCCCCAGACCTGCCCATGGTCGTCGAACCATTTGAGCACCCGGCTGGGAACAACAGCCTGGGTAAGCGGCGTGAGCAAAGGAAAGGGCGGGGCCGGGACTGCAGTCTTGCCGCCTTTCAAAGTTTTGATGTAGTCCGGGTTCCCGGGATGCTTATTCGGGATGAAGACCGAAATCCAGACGTCGATGCGATCCGTCACTTCGATTCTCCGGCGATGTTGAATTTAGGTCGATGCAGCGTATCGCGGCTGACCCGATTTGTCTTCTTGAGAATTGACCGCTGGTACAGTGTTGCGACCTGCCCCTAATTGGCGAAAAGAGAGTCGCGGAGGACTTGATGGCATCTCGCTACTGGATCAATCTCGCGACGGACGGCACCTTCGCCGCTAGCGGTAAGCTGGCGAGCACTCCCGCCGACGTCGATCGGCTGCTTGGTGACGAACTCGCCGGTGCGTCGCGTTTGGTCCTCTTTTTTCATGGAGGCTTGGTCAGCGAGATAGACGGGCTCGCCAGCGCGGAACTGATAAATTCAAGCGTTTTGCACGGTTACATTTCGCTGTAAGGTGCTCGAGAGCCGTAATGACTCGCAGCAGATCAGGGAGGTTCTATGAACGAAGAGCAGGCGCAAGACATGGTGCGCATCGCGTTCGACCCCGACGTCGAGAAGCTACTGCGCGAGAACGATGTCGATCTGTTCGGCGAGCTAGCAAAGGATCCCGCTGTCAGCGGTCGGATTCGCAGGCTCGCTGCCGGTGAATTTCCCGTCTCGCCGGTTGACAGCCAAGAGCGCATGGACCCCCTCACGATCGCCGCGAGCGCGGCCGTCATCGTCGCCTTGGGCAGTGCGATCGAGCGAATCATCAAGGTTTTCACGCGGCGTCCGGTCGTGCTGACTAACGAGCGCTTCGAACCGGTGCTCGACGCCGACGCCAAGCCAGTGCTTGGTTCCGACGGCAAGCCGATATTCTCCAAGACGACAACCCAGACCTACGAGGAATCGAAGGACGCGAACGCGCCGTCCTGGGAGACGCGCGTCACCGCGAGCGAGCTGCGGATCGCGCTGGGCAAGCCGGCAACGTAGACTGCGGCGCCGATGCGCAAGGGGCTCTTTTTCGGCTCGAACGGCAGCGCGCATTTCATGCCCCTGCGATACGCTCGGTCTGACGCCGAGCGGGTCGCCAAAGCGTTCCAGATGCATGGAGGCTTCGATGCCGAGCTGGTGGACACCGCGAGCGTCAGCGTGCTGCGCGAGCGCCTGCATAGCTTCATCGCCGAAACAGCAGAATGCGAAGCGGCAGTCATCTATTTCGCCGGCCATGGCGAATGCCGGCGAGGCGAGCTTTTTCTGGTGCTAGACAATACAAACCCGGGCAACTTCCTCGGCAGCGCGTTGCGCTGCTCGGAAATTACCGTCGGGCTCAAGTTCAGCGAAGCGAAGAACAAGCTTCTCATCCTAGATTGCTGCAGCGCGGGCACGGGCGCGAAAGGGATACGGGGGCCGGCAGCGAACCTAACGGAGGTCGTGCACGATTCGGAAAGCTTCATGATCTTCGCCGCGAGCGAGGCACTAGAGCCCACGCGCGAGCACGAACGCTGGTCGGGAAGCTTCCTGAGTGATCTTGTCGTTGACGCGCTTGGCAAGCATCGGCGCCTCACCTTGGGCCAGCTCAATGACCTTGCTCGCACTAAGGCGAAGCAGCATCAGGGCGATCATCCCAACGAACGGCTGTCGATACCCTTTATGTTCGGCAGCGAGAGTGGCCGTTTCTCGCTTACCCACCGCAAGCCAAGCGCAATCGTCGTTAGCTTCGACGATCAGTTGGAAAACAATCTTCCGGACGTACTAACGCAGGTGCGGGCATCGAAGCTCGCGCCGACCGCCCTGCGGCACGTAGCCCAGTGGCAGATTGAATGGCCGACCGCCTACGATAGACGCTTCGAGGAACTAGCGGGCTTCAAGGCCGCCGGCACGTTTCCGACACGAAATGTGGTCGATCCCAAGCCGCTCGGCAACATGGTCGACGAACTAAGCAAGCGGCGCGCCAGTGTCGAAGAGTTCATCGCGCGCGCTCTGCGCGAGTGCCTTCCGCGGGTTGTAGAGGCCAATGCAGAGTCCGACGACTGGCGGCTGACGCTCGACATCGCGTTACGGTCGGCGGTGTTCCTGCTGGGACGCAGCCTCTACACGAACCGTTTCGACGCTGAAGGGAACGAGCCGTGGCATGAGCCTTTCCTGCATACCGAGCTCGATTGGGGAAGCGATATCATCCTGGGGCTCGCCCCAGTGTGGACATCCCTGCAAGCAGACGAACCGGTGCTGTTCTGGACCGACGCCGATTACTGGGTTTCTGATGGCGAGCGGCGGCGCGTGTACGTGCCCGTCAACGAGGGACGCTCAATCACGAGAAGACTAATCTTCGGTACACTTGGACCGCAATTGCTGTGGGCGAACGTCGGAGGCATCTATCGGCTGGAGCACGACGGGTACGAGGCCGACCGGAAGGGGGATGTCCAAAACCTCCGCGTCAGGAACGAGAGCTTCATTGAGATTGAGCATTTTCGGTTTCCCGACCCGAACAGCGACCGGCTGCGCCAGATCGAACGGTCGATCGTCGACCATTTTGCGCGGAAGGGCTTCGCCGACTGGATGTCGGTGGATAGGCTATCAAGGGGCAGCCTGAACTCTAGCAATATTATCAAAGGTCTGCAGGATCAGAACGTAGACATTCAATAGATGGACAGAAACCTCGCATGGCACCAGAACGTCCATTCCTGCCGAGAGCCGTCATTTAACGCAGGTGGCGGAAACGGCGGCAATGTCCCAGACCCGGTCCTTCTTTGTGGTCGGCCGCAGGCTTGGGCGAACGTCCGCTCCAAGATGCAGCATCCCGAACGGTAAGCGGCAGAGAATGGCGCACTGTGCCCCGGCCGATGGTCCGCGCAAAAAAGTGGCTAAATCTGGGACAGGCGCAGGTCCCAAGGTACCGGACTCGCCATGTCGTGAGTGATCTTGCCCGCGTCGGGGTGACGCAGATTTATGAGAAAGTTGCGCTCGATTCGACCGCCGGGAATTGATGGGACGATGAGTATGCACGAGCGACATTCGAGACACCATGTGGCACCGAAGGTCTTCGAAATCGAATCGTCGATTCCGTCCCAGCCCGGATGGGAAGTCTGCGGGAATTCTTCGTAGCTGACGCCCGGCGGAATCGTGAGGCGGATGTAGTGCTGGTTCCCGGGAAGCACCCCGTTGAAGTGGGCGAGTTTCTCGATCAGCGCGGTCGCATAATGCTCAGAGGTGTAGAGCATTGGGCTGCTCGGGGTGTTCCAGCGTCCCAGGAAAAGGCGGGCTCCCTCGTCATCATAGATTGGATGCTTTCCTGCAGGGTCACCGATCCGGTAGCTGTAGAGAACCCTGTCAACGGTCCCCGGCTTCAAGCGCCGCCGCCATAGGCCGCTCGGCCGAGGAGATTGATAACAAGATCGGCACCAATTCCCGTGTCGGTAGCCACGTCAATCGGCCTCTGGTTCTCAAGCATTGGGTGCGAACGGTAGAGAAACTCGCGCGCCTTGATCTCGTCGTGATAGATCTCCATCGCAAATTCCCAGACCTTGGCGACGGCCGCGACACGATTGCCTTCGTCAACGGTGAGCTTTGGCTCGCTGGCGCCTTTGCGCCGCGTCAGCGTTGCACGGGGGACGAAGCGATACGGGAAGCTAGCGTCGTCCGGCGCGATAGCCTTCGACAACCGCTCTAGCGAGGAGAGCGGGAGTCCAGCCTTGATGCGGTTCGCGATCGCCAGCGGCGATCGCGGGCCTGTCTTTAGCCCGAGCGAGTCAGCGAGGCCGCATGCTTCCGCGATCATCATTATTCTCCTTCGTTCATATGAGCCATATATATGGCTCATATGGTCAAAAGACAAGATCGAACCGGTCGGACTATGGAGCTTGCTCCTCCCTGCAACCCGAGACAGCCTCAGCTAAACGCAGCCGTGCGTTCAACCCGCTAGAAAGCAAATTGATGCAGAGCCATCTTTGTCCGGTTCCAAGTAACCGCGGCACTTGAATGACCGCCCTTGGCGCGATGCCGAACGGCTGCTGGTCGATGCGACTGGCGGCAAGCTTGGTGGGGTACAGGGATCCTAGTGTGCCGCCCACGTGATCGCCATCGCAGGTAGCCTCGGGTAATCACATACTCTCAGAAGGCATTTGCCGCACGAGGTATATCCCCCGCTTCGGCCAGCGCCCACTGCACCGCCTGCTCCATCTCGGCGATCTCGGCATCGGTCAGTTCGTCGAACTGAGCGCGCTTGCTATTGGAAAGACGTCCGCCGTTCTGAAGCATCAGGCGGATCAGCAACGCGGCGCGGCGGTCCGGCATATCGACGATTGTGCGGACCCCTTCCATCGCGCGGTCGAACATAGCCAGGAAGCCCAGTTCTTCGCGCAGGTCCGTACGGACGGAATCGACCACGCGGTCATAGAGATATTCGGCGACAGCGGTGGCGTCAAAGAAGCGATAGAGTGGCGCGGTGTCGCTGCCGACCACGATCTCGCGCTCGCTGTTCCAGCCCCATTCGATCGCGCTTAACAGGGGTCTTGAGAAGCTCTCCAGCACCGCGTCATAGCTGCGTTGATCGCGGACGATGGCGGCCGACACAGGGAAGATCATGCTGTCTGGGCAGAAACCTGTCTTGCTCAGCACATGATGAACGATGAAGCGATGGATGCGACCGTTGCCGTCCTCGAACGGGTGAATGAAGACAAAGGCGAAGGCCGCGACTGCAGCTGCCACGACAGGCTCGATGCCGTCAGCGAGCATCCGCGCGGTCAGCGCTATCCAGCCCGTCATCAGCGAGCGAACGTCTTCAGGTCGGGGGCAGATGAAATGCACCTCCTCGCGGAGATCAACGGTCGTCTCGCCGACGAAATTCTGGAAGCTGCGCCAGTCGGTCGCGGCATAGCGGCGATCAACGATCGCATTCTGGAGCCGAACGATCGCTTCCTTGTCGCCCGTGTCAAAGCTGGAGGCGGCGCGCAGCGCGGCGACGAACCGCTCGGTCCGATCCGGGCTGGGCGCCTCCCCCTCGATGGCGAAGGACGCGCGCGTCTCCTTGGTGAAGAGGTGCCGGACTGCGCGGGCGAGCACGGCCGGGTCATAACGTTCGATGATCGCGCGTGCCTCGGCATCGATATGGACGCCGATCTGCCCTTCTAGCTTCGCCGTGCGGCGCACCGTGGGGCACAGGTCCGGCGTGCCGAGCAGATTATCGATAACGCGGTGCCGCAACGAGTTCCGCCTCGCCCCGGCGACATGCTTCTGCGGATCGAGCGCCTCGACATAATTGCCGGCCGCGGCATCGGGCACGTCGAGGCGTTCGCCGGTCAGATACTCATAGAAAAACCAGGCGCGCCGCGCGTAGCTGCCGCTCGGCTCAGTGCGGACCCATGCCGCGATGACCTCGGCATCGATGGCAGCGAAGGTTGCGGCCAGCACGCCCAGATCCATGGGTTCATAGCGTAAGGCAAAGCGCAGGTTGGCGATGACATTGTCACCGGTCGCATAGGAACGCGGGTAGAACTCGACAGTGCGACCAGCGATTACTTCGGTGCGCCGCGCACCTGAGACGAGGTAGCTTTCGGTATAGGGCGGCGGACTTTGCGGCGCAAACGTCGCCCGCAGCCATATATGGCCCAGCTTCGGCCGATCGTCATCTATGTCATCTTTCATGTGAAAACACTTAGCGCGATACGAAAACGATTACCAATGACGTCTACCATCTAAGATTGATTACGAAAATTAACGTAGGATCCCGTTTCGAAAGCTGTAGCCGGGGCGGACGGGCTGGCCTGCCACGATCTTCCAATCCATCACGGACGCCGCCAATGCCCTGCCGCCGAGCCGGTCGGCCTTGCTGGAACTGGCAGATGGCTCACTCTTCAACGGCGATGTGTCAGCCGCCCCACAAGCTGCCATCGATCGGCGAAGGTATGCGCGAACGGATTCACCGCCCCGCTCTTGCTCAAAACGCCAGACTGGTCTGCACAGGCTTGGTCAGGATCTCCTCGACCGAAAACAGATGCGCAGGCGGGGTGACCAGCAGATCCGTTTCGGGCACCTGGCAATCCAGCCACTGCATGACCTGACGGCGCTGGATAATGGCGCCATGGCGCTCCTGATAGCGCATCACCTCTGGGTTCGCGTCAACGGTGATAATGCGATAGGAGACTGGCCAGTCGCCCATGGCGGGCTCCCAAATGGCGGCGAGATAGAAGAAATTGCCGTCTTCCATGGTCACCCGGAATTTCTTCTCGCCATTGCGGATGTGAAATTCCGAAGCCGGCACCAGGCAGCGATTGCTCGGGAATGATCGCCCTTCAGATCGGATGAACTCGTAGCGCACCCCATCGCTAAAGCGCGGGTCTGAACCCCAGGCTGCCTCGATCATCTCGATATCTTCTACGTCATTCGGGTTACGCCGGATGATCGCACGGCGACTTCCGAGCGCATCGGAGTCGAACGGGGTTGCTTTCGAGTCCATTGATGGGAACATATAGGGAACAATCAGCAGGATCAAGCCCTCCTGCGAAGGGAGTTGATGGCACAGCCGGTAGAGTGACCGGCTGCGAGGTTAGGGGCTGATCAACGATCCCCGCGTAGCGTATTCCGCCAATATGGCTGCGTTGTTGGCAACCCTTTCGCAGCAGCTTGGCGCGAAACGGCGCTGACCCACCCCACCCAAGGTTCAGATATTACTCAGGCGTCCATCATCATCGATGAGCGTGAGTTTCAACGGGGCTCGATCACTCCACTTCCAGAGCACGAGATTGATATCCTCACAGCTCGCGCCGCGGGCAAAGCTACGAACGAGCAAGCCGTTGAAGCCCTCGGAGATGAGGCTTTCAGCGAAAATCTGAGTATGCGCTTTCCCTGCCTTCTTCATCTGATCGCGCCAGGTCGGCTCGCCTAAGCTGGTTGGGGTCATCCCGTATTTTCCGAGTTCAGCAGCATCACGACCGTCGAAGACATTCGCGATATCGGCATCGTAGGAGACGATCGTCGTCGGTTGGAGATCTCCGACCTGGTTTGCCTCTCTAATTGCCGTCTGCAATGAGGTTGCGACGTAGAGAGCGGCAGTTCCTTTGGGATTGAAACGGCCGCCATATAACGCAGCACCCCGGCCTGAAAGTGGCTCGCGCGCATAGATTGGGTTCAGCGCCCGATAGAGTTTACCTTGGTAACGCATGGACGCAGTTAGGCGTAAACGCCTGCGTCGACAGCGTCGATATATTCCAGCACCTCGCTCGCCCTGCCATCCTGCACGAGCTGCATGGCTGTCTGGCCGGAGAATCCCGGCAGTGGCTCCGACCTGTACCAGGCATAGGCGATCAGAGAGGATCCGAAGCGCGGGCTGGTTTTGGTGATCACCTCAATCATTTCCCGCAGGCGACGCTGGGTTTTATCGGAACGCAAGCGCTCTTTGCGCTGTACAGCGTCACGGCCTAGGCCGGCGGAACGAGCCACCTCCTCGCTAGTCGTGCGGAATGCCGCCGCGATCTTATTCGGAGCAAAAAGTCCGTGATCGGCATATTCTAGCAGGCCCATAACACTTCCTAACGCAATCATTTTGACGCAATATAGCGTCACAACGTGCGACATACAAGCTGGGGTAGGCGCTGACATTCTGCTCGACCGCCCAAAGACGATGCCATATTTTCCCTGGCGAACAGTCCGACACGTCGCGCGTTGACGTACCAGCATGCGCTATATCTCCAATCAACTCCCGCTGCCGGATGACCAGGACCAAACGCGGCCAAGAAGGAGCAGCGATGTGCAACGATTATAGGCTGGAGGTCGACATCGCTTCCATCGCCGAGGATTTTGAAGATCTCAAAATCAAGATCAAGATGCCCGAGGGCAAGCCTAACGTGCCCGCGCGTGAGGACATCAAGATGACCGACATGGCGCCGATCGTTCGATCGGTGGAGGGCGAGCGGAGCACAGGGGAGCTGGTCAATCGGCGATGGAGCTGGCCGGGCACGAAGGGCAAACCCGTCTATAATTTCCGCTCAGAGGGGCGCGAGTTCACCTCTCACCGCTGCCTCATCTTGGCCGACGGCTTCTACGAATTTACAGATCCCGCCGATCCCAAGCAGAAGCGGCTGGACAAATGGCTCTTCACAATGGACGAGCACCGCTGGTTCTGCATCGCAGGCATATGGCGTGAGAGTCCGCTGGGCGAAGCCTTCACTATGCTCACCATGGACGCAGGACCGGACGTGGCGCCCTACCATCATAGGCAGATCATCCCCCTCACCCGCGATCAATGGGTCGACTGGCTCGATCCGACCGTACCCGCTGGGCAGGTGCTGCGCTGGCTGCCACAAGGAACCTTGCCCGTCACCCAGGTCTACGGCGCCCCGCCAGCGCAGGAGGCGCTGCTCTGATGACCACCGATGCCACCCTCGCCCGCTTCGTCGAGGCGCAGGAAAATAGCTACGCCACTGCATTGGCGGAGATCCGGGCTGGAGCGAAGCGCTCGCACTGGATGTGGTACATTTTCCCGCAGCTGCGGGGCTTGGGACAAAGTCCAACCGCCCATTATTATGGCATCGCGTCGATCGACGAAGCCCGCGCCTATCTCGAGCACCACCTGCTCGGCCCGCGTTATCGGGAATGCATCGAGGCCCTACAGCAACTGGGCACCAGCGACCCCGTCACCATATTCGGCAGCATCGATGCCATGAAGCTGCGTTCATCGCTGACCCTGTTCGAAGCGGCGCAGCCATACCCGTTGTTCGCGGGCGCGCTGGACCGCTGGTTCGGCGGAGAGCGCGACCCAGTGACCCTGCAAATGCTTGCGGACTGATCCATCTGAAGACGGGCGAAGGAAAAATTGCGATTCATCCCGCTTGACGAATCCCCCTGCCGAACGGAACATAAAGGGAACATCCGAGTCGATATGTTCCCATGGTCTGCCCCGCTTCCACATCTGACCGGCCTCGCGCCACTCCTCTTGCCGCCCTACTGGCGGAACTCACGCAGGCGCGCGCCGCGCGGGGGCCTGCCCTGCCCTTCGGCATCGACGCGATTGACCAGCGCCTAGCCGATCGTGGGTTGGACGGCAGCGCATTACACGAGATTGCCGCCGCGTCTGCGAGCCTCAGCGATGACGCTGCCGCGACGCTGTTCGCGGCCGGCATTGCCGCCCGCTTTGCAGCGCAGCCCGGATTTACCGTATTTTGGGCGCTCACAAAGTTCGACCTCTATGCGCCGGGGCTGGAGCAGGTAGGGCTAAGACCTGAGCGGGTTCTCTATGCGCAGGGCACGAGCGACAGCGCCGTCCTCGCGATGACCGAAGATGCCCTGCGCGATGGTTCGCTCGCCTGTGTCATTGCCGAAGTGAAGTCCGCTGATCAGACCGCGACCCGCCGGCTGCAGCTCGCCGCCTCTGACGGCAAGACCCCGGTTCTGCTCTACCGCCGCCATTGTGTCCGCGATCGCTGCCCACTAAGCGGCCTCTCCTCTGCGATGACCCGCTGGCGCATCGGCTGCGTGCCCTCGGCGCGTCTTTCCCATCCCGGGGTCGGACGCGCGCGCTGGTCGGTCGAGCTCGTCCGTCAGCGAAACGGCAATCCCTTCTCCCTCGAACTGGACGCGTGCGATGATCAGGGTCGCCTCGCTCTACCTGCCGCAGCTTCCCATAGAGCGTCTGCGGCGGCTGGAGCGGCCAGCCAAGCGGCCTGAGCCCGCTGGTCCGTCGCTCGCTCCGCGCTTTGCAGGACCGATCGACGACAATCCAGGAGCCTGTTCGGTGCCGCGCGGCGGTGGCTGGCGGCCCGGTGCGCGCTGGGCGCGGGATGGTGCCCAGCGCCCAAGCCAGAGCGAGATCGACGCCTTGCCTGCGCACCAGCGGCCGACCATGCGCGAAATGGGCCGCCGCAGCGAGCCGGCGGAGCATCCTTTCAAAGCCATGCCTGCTGATGAGGGCGGCGCCAGCATCCGACCTGCTTCCGCTCCCACATGGAAGACGCTGTGGGGGCAGCCCATGATTCTCATCACTCGGACAGGGCAGCGTGAGATGGTGACCGCCGCCTGCCCGCTCGCGCTGGAGCTTGGCCTGCGTCCCGGCATGGCGGCCGCGCACGCCCGCGCGCTGGTGACCGACCTCGATGTGCGTGACGCCGATCCCGAGGCCGATCGTGCCTGGCTCAAGCGCCTGGCACTCCACGCGGTTGGTCATTGGACGCCGACAGCCTGCCCGTCGGGCGAGGACGGCCTGTGGCTGGATCTCACCGGCACCACCCACCTGTTCGGGGGCGAGGCGCGCTTCTGCCGCCGGCTGCTGCGCTTCCTCGAACGGCTGGGTTTCACCGCCAGCATCGCCATTGCCGGCACGCCGGGCGCCGCCTATGCGCTGGCGCGCTATGGCGGCAAGGCCATCACCCTGCTGCCACCCGGCACCGAGACGCAGGCGATCGCCGATCTGCCACTCGCGGCTCTGCGGCTCGAACCCGAAGCACTGATGTCGGCCGCGCGCTTCGGCCTCGAGCGGATCGCCGATCTCTATCCCATGCCGCGCGGCCCCCTGGCCCGTCGGCTGGGCCTGGCGACCGTCCGTCGACTGGACCAGGCGCGTGGGCTGCTCGCCGAGCCTATCATCCCGGTCGTGCCCTTCGACCTGCCGTGTGCGGAGCGGCGGCTGCTCGAACCGATCGGCACCGCCGAGGCCATCACGCAGGTCATCGGTGATCTGGTCGACGATCTGGTGGTCCTGCTTCAGGAGCGCGGCATAGGTTTGCGCGCTGCCCATCTCACCTGCCTGATCGTCGATGGCACCGAGCAGCAGGTTGCCATCGGTACAGCGCGCGCCACGCGCGACGCCCGGCATTTAAAGCGCATGCTCGGCATGCGGATCGAGCGAATGGACCCTGGGCTTGGTATCGAGGCGATGATGCTCGTCGCGCCGCGGGTTGAGGAACTGCGGGCACAGACGCTGGAGGCGGGCCTTGGCACAAGTGACCGCCCACCCGACATCGCCCCGCTCATCGATCAGCTCGCCGGTCGCATCGAGCCTGACGCGCCGTTTCGCCTTTCCTCCTACGAGAGTGATGTGCCCGAGCGCGCAGTCCGGCGGGTCGAGGCTCTGGCAAAGCCCGTGGGCTGGTCGAGTTGGAAGCGTCCCGTGCGGATGCTCAGAAGGCCCGAGCTTCTCTCCCATGTCGTGGCGCTGCTCCCCGATCACCCGCCCCGCCGCTTCACCTGGCGCCGGACCGACTATCGCGTGATCGCAGGCGATGGCCCAGAGCGCATCCATGGCGAGTGGTGGCGCAATCCCCAAGAGATGTGGGCGGTTCGGGACTATTTCCGGGTCGAGGCAACCGGCGGTGAGCGTTTCTGGCTGTTCCGCCGTGGTGATGGCGTCGATGAGCAGACCGGCAATCTGAGCTGGTACATGCACGGGATCTTCGGCTGATGGCCCGTTATGTCGAGCTGCAGGTGACGAGCCATTTTTCGTTCCTTCGCGGAGCCTCCTCGCCTGAACAACTCTTCTCTGCCGCTGCCTTGCTGGGCCACAGGGCGCTTGGCCTTGCTGATTGGGGCAGCGTCGCAGGCGTGGTGCGTGGCTGGGAGGCGCAGAAAGCGACTCAAGTCCGGATGATCCCTGGCACTCGCGTCGATCTGACCGACGGCCGAGCCTTACTGCTTTATCCGACAGACCGGCCAGCCTGGAGCAGGCTGACGCGCCTGGTCTCGGTTGGCAAGGCGCGCGGCGGCAAGGGCTGCTGCCTGCTCGACTGGGCCGATGTTGCAAACCATGCCCAGGGCATGATCGCCATCCTAGTGCCAGACCTGCCTGACAGCGCGACGCTTGCCAACCTCTTGGATCTACGGAACGTCTTCGGCCGCAGCGCCTATATGGCGCTGTCGCTGCGCCGGCGCCCGGATGACCTCGCTCGTATCCACGCACTTAATGCCATGGCGCGGCAGGCCGGAGTGCGCAGCGTCGCCACGGGCGACATACTCTATCACACCCCCGAAGCCCGGCCGCTCCAGGATGTCATGACCGCGATCCGCGAGAAGACCACCATCGATGGCCTGGGCTTCAAGCGCGAACGCTATATGGACCGCAACCTCAAATCGCCTCAGGAAATGGAGCGGCGCTTCGCGGCCTTTCCTGACGCGATCCAAGCCAGCGCCGACATCGCCGCTCAGTGCCGATTCGATCTTGGCGAGATCCAGTATCAATATCCCTATGAGCAGGTGATGGAGGGGCGCACCGCGCAGCAGGCCTTGGCGGCGCTCACCGATGCAGCGGCCAAGCGGATGTTTCCGGGCGGCCTGCCCAAAGCTTATCGCGATCAGATTGAACATGAGCTGCGGCTCATCGACCAGCTCGGCTACGCGCCCTATTTCCTGACCGTCAATGCGATCGTCGCCGAGAGCCGGCGTCGCGGCATTCTCTGCCAGGGGCGCGGCTCGGCGGCGAACAGCTGCGTCTGCTTCATGCTCGGCATCACCTCGATTGATCCCATCAAGCATGAGCTGCTGTTCGAGCGCTTCGTCTCCGGCGAGCGCAAGGAGCCGCCCGACATCGACGTCGATTTCGAACATGAGCGGCGCGAGGAGATCATCCAGTGGATCTATGAGACCTACGGTCGCACCCGCTCGGCGTTGACAGCGGTCGTGACCCGCTATCGCACGCGCGGCGCTGTCGCTGAGGTCGGCAAGGCACTGGGTCTGCCCCGTGATCTGACCAAGAGGCTGACCGGCCTTGTCTGGGGCTGGTCGATGGACGGGATCACCGACGAGCAGATCGAGAGCCTCAACCTCAATGCCGAGGATCATCGGCTGAAGCTCACGCTGGAGCTCTCCCGCCAGCTGATCGGCACGCCGCGGCACCTGTCACAGCATCCCGGCGGCTTTGTCCTGACCCAGGACCGGCTCGACGATCTGGTGCCGATCGAACCGGCGCGTATGGAGGACCGGCAGATCATCGAATGGGACAAGGATGATATCGATGCCCTGAAGTTCATGAAGGTCGATGTGCTGGGACTTGGCATGCTCGGCTGCATGAACCGCGCCTTTAACCTGCTGGAGGAGCATAAGGGGATCAGGGTCGGCATGGCCGACCTCCAGAATGATGACCCCGACGTCTATGCCATGATCCAGCGCGCCGACACGCTGGGCGTATTCCAGATCGAGAGCCGGGCGCAAATGTCGATGCTGCCCCGGATCAAGCCGAAGGAATTCTACGATCTGGTGATCGAGGTGGCGATCGTCCGCCCAGGGCCCATTCAGGGCGACATGGTCCATCCGTACCTCAGGCGGCGGGAAGGGAAGGAAAAGCCGGAATACCCAAAGCCCGAACTCCGTGCCGTGCTCGAAAAGACGCTGGGCGTGCCGCTGTTCCAGGAGCAAGCGATGAAGGTCGCGATTGTCGGCGCCGGTTTCACGCCCGCCGAAGCCGACCAGCTGCGCCGCGCCATGGCGACGTTCAAGCTGACGGGCGGGGTCAGCCATTTCTACGACAAGCTCGTGAACGGCATGGTGTCGCGTGGCTACCCAAAGGATTTTGCCGAGCGCACCTTCAAGCAGATCGAGGGGTTCGGCAGCTATGGCTTTCCCGAAAGCCATGCGGCAAGCTTTGCCAAGATCGCCTATGCCAGCTGCTGGATGAAGCATCATCATCCCGACGTCTTCTGCGCGGCGCTCTTGAACGCCCAGCCCATGGGCTTCTACGCCCCGGCGCAGATTGTGCGGGATGCCCGGCAACATGGCGTCGAGGTGCGGCCAGTGTCGATCAACCACAGCCATTGGGACTGCACGCTGGAACCGGCGCGAGGCCGCTACAAAGCGGTGCGCCTCGGCTTTCGGCAGGTGCGCGGGCTTGCCAATCTCCATGGCGCGGCGATCGTCGGCGCCCGCGGCCCCGCGCCCTTCGGGAGCGTCGAGGAGGTCTGGCGGCGCGCCGGTGTGCCGCGCGCCGCAATCGAACGGCTGGCAGAGGCCGATGCCTTTTCCTGCATCGCGCAGGATCGACGGCAGGGCCTCTGGAAGGTCAAGGGTCTGGGCGAGGCCCCCCTCCCCCTCTTTGCCGCTGCTGATCAGCGCGAGGGGAAATTCTCGCTCGAAGGTTTGGAGGCGCTCGTCACGCTACAGCCGATGACGCAGGGGCGTGAGGTCGTGGAGGATTATCGCTCGCTCCAGCTGTCGCTGCGTGATCATCCCCTGAGCTTTCTTCGGCCACAGCTCGACAGGATGAAGGTCGTGCGCTGCGTGGATCTTCGCTCCATCCGTGACGGGCGCAATGTCGAGGTGGCCGGCGTCATCCTCGTGCGGCAGCGGCCGGGATCGGCCAAAGGCGTGCTGTTCGTCACCATCGAAGACGAGACCGGGGTTGCCAACGGCATCCTCTGGCCGAACAAGTTCGAGGTTTATCGTCGACAGGTGATGTCCGCATCCATGATCGCCATGCGGGGACGGCTGCAGAAGGAAGGCGAGGTCATCCATATCATCTGCGATCGAATAACCGATCATGATGACATGCTGCGATCAATCGGGCGAGCCGAGTTCAAGGTTGCGCCAAGTCGCGGCGATGGAGCCAGCCATGCCGGGGGTCCTGATCCCCGGGATCCGAGCTTCCCGCATGGTCGCACACTCGCGCCACCTCCCTTTCACGCCAAGGAAAATCTAGACGAAGATATGGTGCCGATCCGAAGCCACGATTTCCACTGAGTCATCGAAATGCCGTGCCCCTACGCCCCTGCTACCGGCTGATCGGAAAATTCGTCAGAACCGGGGGTGCTTCGCTCAGAGAGTTCGATAACCCACGACCGCACCGTCTTGAACTTTGAACTCGATCGGAATTTTCACTTCCTCATCGGGCGAGCTGGGCAGCAGCAGGCGCATGCCTTTGCGAATCTCGCTTTCGTACTGGCTAGTTATCGAGAGCACAGCGTTCTCACGCTGCAGGATAAGCATCCTGTTTGCCAAAGACGACGCGAGCTTCGCTTTCTCGCGTACGATTTGGTCCATTTCTCGTCCGACAGCTCCGGCGGGACCATACAATGCGATGTCGCCGAGTATATCATCACGGCGAGCGGCCTTACCCGCTTCGCGTCCTGGGAATGCACAGAGAAGCTGTAAGCCGCACGCCCGTGCGCGTAGGCAAAGGCGCATCTCATGTTGAAGCGCTTCGAGCGGTGCGATGGCCTCATCGAGCGCCTTCATGAATTTGCTTGATGAAAGCCAAGCTTCATTCTTGATCGAACGCAGTGTCACAAACTGCGCTTTGATATCCTCGGCAATGTGATCCTGTATTCTGATCAATTCCGCTTCGTGACGTTCGATCCCGTGCAGGACTTCGGCGGCTAGCTCACCCGACATGATTGAAGGAGCGATCTGTTGAAAATAGCGGATTGAACCTGTCAGCGCCGTTCGCCGCTCATCTTTTTGAAACTTTGAAACCCCTTCCACGGCAAGTTTTGTCTCGGTGAGATTGCGCTCGATGTTCTCCCAACGACGCTGTTCCTCAAGTTGACGAATCGCGATTAAGGCAGCCGCGGGGCCGCCAATGCCAGCCGCAGACACCTTGACCAAGTCAACCATTCCTTGGTGTCCCTTTGCCACTCCTTTATGCTTGCCGTTCTTACCAATTGAGAGCGCGAAATCGGAACGATAATAGTTGCCTCGAGACAGGAGCGCCTGCGCAGACATCAACGGCTCGATGATTGCTGCAGTCATGCTCAAGTATTTAACAATATCATCGATTTTGCCGACAGAATTCCAAGTAACGCCGCTCGGTTCCGGAACACAGCGGAAGATCGCCAGCGGATCACCCTCATCCGAAGTCAGTGCGACTTCGCGCCTCTGCTCGACGCCGGTTCCAGCTGCCGCGTCCAACGCAACAATCCGGTTGTTCTCAGGGTTCGGCAGACGACCTTCCTTCACACACGTGTCACGCAAATAACTGATCTTCATTAGGCATGCAGCAAAAGGCGGCCAAGCGTTGGAACTCAGAAGGCCTCCAACTGCTTTCTCGGCCACCGAACAAGCCTTTTCGAGAACCTTTTTCGCATCTTCCAGGTCGACTGAGAGTAAATGCTGTTCGGCAAAAAGATTAAGAAGATTGCCTTCAAGCTCCTCAATATTATCTGGAAACTCTGAAATCCCAATTTTGCGCCAAATGCCTTTCAGTAGATCGACATAAGAGGGCCGCGTATCGCCTGAACTTTCCGTGAGGAGAAAACCTAATCTATATACTTCATCACCAATAATATCAGCGTACTTTGAGTGGTCAGGACAATAACGTTCATAGGCACGCGCAAACTTCAAATTGCTTTCGGCAGATGCCACCAACGTGTCGACGATCGAGGACAGCTCTTCACTCGTGCATGCCTCGAGGATAATGTACAGGTCTTCATTCAAGGTTTGCGAAACGCCATCACGCACGGTCGGTTCTTTCAATCAAAAATTAGGAGCAATCACTGCATTTAGATGTGGCTCTGGCCGATGGCAAAATCGGTCGCAAGTGCACCATGAAGAATTTTTATGCGGAATGCTGCGAATTCCGACCAACAGACCCAGTGCGGCTATTTTCGTCCGCAAAATGCGGCATCAGACTGTTTGCAGGAGGAGTGTCGATTTCGTCCTATCCGAATCGGTAGGATCCCGACCAGTTTTACGTTGCGACCCGAAGGCTTGGCTTATCCAAGTTCTTCTACTGGGGCCGGCTCAGCCGGCCCCACTTTTTTACATCAAGCGGCTTCCCATACCCGGTTCAAAATCTGAGCGGCCATCGCCGCTTTGTCCTGTGGAAGGAACCGCCCGTAGTGCTTGGCTACCATCTCCGGCGTGTCCTGGATGGCATAGCTTGCCTGTTCATAGGAGCCGGTGTGCTTGAGGATGTGCGTGGCGAGAACGTCCCGTACATTGTGCGGCCCGTGCGGCAGCAATCCCTTGATCGCACCTCTCCCGGTATAAGGATTGAAGACACCATAGCGCTGGATCACGAGCCTCCATGCCTCATAAAATGTGTTCTGGTTATATGACGCGTCCCGGCTGGTCCGCTTGACCGTTTTGACGAAAAAGGTGCCAGGATCCTCCGCACCGTTGAGCAGGGAAAGACGATGCCGCTCAATATAGGCGCTGATATGGTCATAGAGGCCGCCGAGATCGGGCAGGACCAGTCGGAAGGGCTTGCCGGCGAAGAAGGATGAATGGGAATTTTTGAACGCGACAGCAGGCACAAAAACTTCCCAGCCATGGTCGCGCTCACTCCAGCGAATTTCGCCGCGCTTCTGCGCCTCAAGCTGCCGTTCTGAACGCGGCAGATGCCCGCGCGGGCAGACCATAAGTTGCCGTAAATTCTTCTGTCGCAATCCAAGATGCAGGCCCAGGCGAATGAGGAGGTAGGAGCGAGCCACTTCCGCTGCCGCACGCGGAAACCGCCGCGCGTCTGGGCGAAGCTTCAGAATTTCATCGGCAACCTTCAGATATTCCGCCACCGGACTCGACGCCTCCAGGATCGGCAGTATCGGCTCAAACGGATCACGATGGATCCGCGCTACCCGCTCCACTTCCTTCACTCGTGCGCCAGCATGCGCATGGAGAAAATCGCAAGCGCTCTGCCAATCGGCACGCACAGCTGCGACTTCCTCAGCCGATATAAGGCCCTCGACGGGGACAAGACGTGAAGCAAGTTCTGGATGCTGACGCAGCCAACCAGTCTCGGAACGGACCAACGCCATGGCATTGCGCAGCATATCGCATTCCCAGCGAGTGAAGAAGCCGCGCCGCCGCTCACGCCACTGGACATACCAGTCCCAAACGCGCGGAAAGATGAGCATGGCGAACGAGATCTCCTTGAGCGGCACGCCATGGCCATGAACGGCCCCCGACGGCGAGGCCGCCAATGCGCCGAACATGAGGCCGAAATGCTCGATCTTCTGGGCCGTCGTTTCCTCGTTCCAAACCCCAATGCGTTGGAAGCCGATGTCGGTGAGGGTGGCTGTCTTGAAACGGATAAGCTCGGTCAGTTCCGACACAAGGCGAGGCGGCGCATCCACCACGCCGATATGGTCAGCTTGGTCATCGAGATCGTCGTTCTCATCGCTCGGAACTGACGCTCTCATCTGCTTGCCTGTCAGCGAAGGAAACCGGATCGCGTAGCGGAGCTTCATCGCCTGAGCCTGAAAGCGGCGATATTCGGTGGCGCCGGAGATCACGACGTTCTGAACCCAATCCAGGATCTCCTTCTGCTCCTTGAGCGGCCTGAAGTTAAAATCATCGGGCAGGTGCCAAGCCAGCCGCCGCTGCTCAGCCATCGGCAGCCCCTTCACCAATAGACCCGAAGCCGCACGCGCGGGATTTGGCAGCTTCGATTTGAAGTAACCCAAGGGCAGATCGTAGCGCCGCTCAATTCGCGTTAGCAGCTCAAGGCTGGTCGTGCTTTGCGGGGTGCGACGTCCCTCGACCCACGATTGCAGGGTCGCGCGATCAAATTTCTCCCCGGGCCGAACAATACAGCGGTGGAGTTGATAATAGCTCTCGGAAAAACGCCCCAGATGGAGGACGAGCGCTTCGCGAAAAGAGGGGGGATCCACCCAATCTGTGAACTTTGGAACCGGGCGTTCCACGATCGGCAAAGGCTTGCGCCCCCTCTTCGGTGAGACAGATTGATCCCCGTCGCCGCTACTCCGGCGTGTTGTTCTTAGCATCGTCGAGATTTCCAAATTTGATGGTCATTATCCAGCTTGGGCTGGCGACGCCTGCGATGCGGGCGCAGAGGCATGACGGCAAAGCTTCGCCTTCAACGTACCCCGAATTGATGAAGGCAAATTCCGCGACCGTGGTCGATCACGCCCTGACAGACGTCAATACGTTCAATCTGCGCTGAACCTTACCTCGAGACTAACGACAGATGCCGGCCGTCATGCCCCGCAACCTACCTTCTAGCCGCTGGCGTGAGGCATGCAGCGCGGTCAGCCGTTCGGCAGCCTCTTCTTCATCTATGACCATCGACTCGCGGACGGCTTCGCCCGATCTGAAGGTGAGCATTTTCAGTACCAGATGCCATCGGCCACGATGATCGACGGTCACCGTCGCCGTCCCATGGCACAATAGGGACCGGAAGGTGTGATGTAAGTTCCATTCCGCAAGTGATTTAGCTACGCCCTTCCCCTCCGCCGCGAACGCACCATTTTCACTCACCAATTCGCCCAACGCCGCGAAGCGCTGGCCGACAAGATGCGGCAGGCTAACCGGTTCGCCGCGCCCAGGTACTTCCGATAGCAACAGGAGCGCTTCGCTGACGGCTGCCTCGGCTCGGGCGAATTCGTCCATGGCGCGTCCTCGCCATAAATTGACGTCGCTCCAAATTGACGGCCATGTGTCAGTCGCAGGTAGCGCCGAAGGGGTGATAGCAAGCACCGTCCGGCCTTATTCTTCATTCCTTGCTAAGCCGTTAGCCCTGATCAACGTTCAGGTTGAGCAGCGCCGTTCGCTTCCGAGGCAGGTTTGTTCATGATATGCCGGATATGTGGAGCGGCGTGCAAAATTGACCCCCTTAGCGGGGTGATCGGCGTCTAAAATTGACCCCCATCATTCCAGAGTGTGAGGCGTC
>NZ_JAINEZ010000079.1:0-25158 GCF_019873065.1 Sphingobium sp. PNB | reverse complement strand
ATGCCGGTCGTCCGCGCAATACAGCCAGCCGCAGCAAATGCCCAGAGCGGGCCCGAAACCGAGCGTCGTGAATAAGAGAGGTTAGCCCCCGAACCTCCCCGTTAGGGGACAAGGCAAACACGGTGAATCCCGCTTTGCAAGCGTCGTTGGAGCCAGAGTGAGCGCAATATTCCAGCGCAGATACCGCGATATAGCTCGCGAAGATCGGGCGATTTCCTAGTTTAGCCGCGTGCTCGTGCGCCCCGGTTCGCCCCCGTCAAGGCGCTGCTCAAGCGACAACCGGTCCAGTATCTGCGAGGTCTTGAGCTCGACGACATAGTCGAACAGCAGCGCCGAAAGCGCGTCGCCGATCGTCAGTGTGGTGTCGAGGCGGCGGCCGAGAGCCTGCCGCATTTCCTCAAGCGCCTGGGCATTCGCATCAGAGAGCGGAAGCCGGATTTTCACGTCGCCATGGGTCGGAATCGCCGCGAAATGCTCGCGCATCGTGCGCACTTCATGCCTGCCCGCGGCACCCGGTTCGGCGAGCCGCGCCGCGACCAGCGATACGAGCGTCTGATGCTCGTTCGTCTCATTGGAGAATAGGCGCAGGCACTCGGTGGTCAGCCGAAAGAGATATCCGGAGACATCGAGCACAAAGCCTTCGTGTTCGGCGGCCGTCGTCCCCACGTCGAGATGAATCCTTCTTCCTGAAAGGCAGCATGGCGCTGACTACTGCGACGGAGCCTGGAGTCTCGATGGTTAATATCTGCTGAGTCGTAGCCCCGAGTCTACCGGGACGCCACCAGCGCCGCAATTTCCGGGGCAAGTTGTCCCGCATTCCGGGCCAGTCTGCCCCGTAATCCGGGGCGCCATGCCCCGAATGAGCGGGCAGGCCGCCCGGCGTTCGGGGGCAGGGCCTCGATCGGCGAAAGATTCTTCCCCCGTCACCCCGGCTGCCCGTGACGACCCGGCCGCGGGTTGGTCAGCTTTCCCTGGGCGCGGTTCTCGTCGCGTCTCCAATTGAAGGGAACCCAACATGCAGTCAGTCCTGAAAGAGACCGGGCGCGCAGAGTTGGCGATCGTCGTGATCGCCGCCCTCCTGTTCGCCTCCTTCTGGTTCGCCGGTCCGGCATTCGCCGGCGCCGACACGACCTTCGACACGGCGCTCAACAAGTTCACCGATTTCCTCGAGGGCTCGGGCGGCAAGATCATCACGGTGCTTTCGCTCGCGGGCGGCATCGTCGCGCTCGCCTCCGGTCGCTTCTCCATGGGCCAGATCGCCATCCCGGTCGGTGTCGGCGTCGGCGCCGGCACGGGCATTCCCATCGTCACGTCGACGGTCACCGCGACGATCTGATCATTCCTGCGGTCGGGCGAAGTAGCAGCTTTGACCGACCCAAGGAGAGGGTGGTGCAATGGCGGCGGATAAGTACGTCATCCCGACTCATCTGGATGATCCCGAGCTGATCGGGCTGTGGACCCTGGATGAGTTCCTGGCGATGGTCATCCCCTTCGTCTGGGGGATTCTGTCTCAGCACATCCTCATCGGCATGTTGCTTTCGGGTGCGGGCTGGTGGGGTCTCAGAAAAGCGAAGGCAGGCCGGGCGACGTCATGGCTTCTCCATCTGGCCTACTGGTTTCTTCCGGCCGGCTTCACCGGTCTGAGAGCCACGCCACCCTCGTACCTTCGATTGATGGCGGGGTGATATGGAACTTTCCTACAGCCATTCGCACAGCCAGCGGGTCTTGCGGCAGCGGAATCTGCTCGCGATCGTCGCCGTCGGCCTCTGCGCACTGACGATCCTGCTGCTTATCTTCACGGTGTCGCGGGACCGCGAAATCGTGCTGCAGCCGATCCTGCGATCGCCGGTCACGGTAAGCTCCGCCGGGGTCAGCCGCGAATATCTCGAGATGATCACGCGCGACACGGTGGTGCTCACCCTCAATCGCAGCCCGCAGAACCTCGAATACTGGATGAACGCGGTGCTCGATATCACGGCGCCGGCCTCCCAGGGCAAGGTCAAGGCGGACCTGCTCAAGATCGTGAACGAACAGCGTGGATCTTCGATTTCGCAGTTCTTCACGATCGAAAAGATGGAGCTCGACACGAAGGGGCTGCGCTCGGAGGTGACGGGCAGTCTGCATACGATCGTCGGCAATCGGGTCATCTCGAACGAGCGGCGGACCTTTCGGTACGACTGGGAATATTCCGGCCTGTCCCTGAAGCTGATCGGCTTCGGCATGGTGACGGCCGAGCAGGGGAAGGATCAATGATGTCCGTCTATGTCG
The DNA here is from genome assembly GCF_019873065.1 of Sphingobium sp. PNB. NCBI lineage: Bacteria > Pseudomonadati > Pseudomonadota > Alphaproteobacteria > Sphingomonadales > Sphingobiaceae > Sphingobium > Sphingobium sp. PNB. The sequence continues at coordinate 22,890 of NZ_JAINEZ010000079.1, read as the reverse complement.
TCGGCAGTGCCGCTGCGGGCACCGCCTTCCTCTCGCGCGTCAACTGTCATCTGAGCCGTTGCACGGGCGCTGCGCTGATAGGCATTGCCGTTCTGCTGAGCGCGCAGCCCGCCTGGGCCGATCAGACCATCATGGCGGCGGACAGCAGCCAGGTCGACTGCCAGGCGTCCGCCAAGGACCTGACGCGTATCAGCCTGGTCGAAGACGAGTTCGCGTCGGTCTCCAAGATCTCCACCGGCAATCCGACCGATGACTTCTCGGTCGTCAACGAGCCGGTCCGCGGCGACATCTACCTGTCCGTTCCCGACGGATTTGCCCGCCCGGCGCTCTCCTTCTTCGCCACGAGCAAGCGCGGCTATGTCTACAAGTTCGTCTGCCGGATCGGCGGCGACCAGGCCGCCCAGGTCTTCGTCTCCAATCCGGCGATCGCAAACGAACGCGCAGCGGAGAACGGTCCGGCCGAGAGGCTCGGGACCCACGATGCCGCGGTCGAGCTGGTGCAGGCGATGTATTCGAATGCGGTCGCCGACGGCTACGAGATGCGCCAGCGCGCCTTGCGGCCGGTCTATGTTGGCACCCTCAAGGTGCAGATGATCGCGGAATATCGCGGTTCGGAGCTCAGCGGCAAGGTCCTGCGCATCGAGAACAAGGGTCCGTCAGAGGTCGAGCTGACCGAAGCGATGGTCGCTCCAGCGAGCGCCCTGGCCGTGTCGATCGCCGAGAGCAAGCTCGCTCCGGGCAAGGTCACCACCGCCTACCTCGTGTCCCAGAACGGAAGGTGAGGACATGGCATTATTCGATTTCCTGAATCGCAAGCGTCCCGCTCTTGATGGGGCTTCGGACGAGGGCGTATCTCCTGTCGCCAGCGATCTCACCGCGAACGAAGCCGTTCGCCGCAAGCAGCGCCTGCTGCTGGCCGGGGTGGCGGGCGCCGGCCTGATCCTCTCCTCGTTCTGGATCTTCAGCGGCGATGAGAAGGGCGACAAGCTCGCCGACGACGGCACGAGCGAGGTCACCGTTTCGACCAAGGACCTGGTGAACCGCAATCTCTCGCAGCAGGAGTGGATGGCGCTCTCGGAGAACCGCTTCCAGTCCACCGAAAATCAGTTGAAGTCGATCGACGGCCAGAACCGCCGGCTGGAGATGCTGACCGCCCAGGTGGAGGCGCTCAAGGGCCAGAACCAGGCAATGCAGGCCGACGGCCAGCGCGTGCTGTCGGCCTATCAAGCCGAGAACGAGCAGCTGCGGCGGCAGATCAATGCGCGCCCGGCCGCCACGCCGCCCGCGCCCGGCCCGGCGGCGCTCTACGGCCCGAACGGACCGCAGGCTTACCAGCGTCCCGACGGTGCCCCAGGCGCCGCGGCGCGCGGACCGGTGGGCACCGCAAGCGAGGTGAAGCTTGTCAGCTTCAACACGGCGGAGACGGGGAACGCCACGCGGGTCGCCAAAGGCAACACCACCTACACGGACAGCGTCAATTATTTGCCGCCGAACAGCTTCGCGAGGGCGAAGGTGATCGTCGGCGTCGACGCGAGCGCCGGCGTGAACAGCCAGACCGACCCGCTTCCGGTGGTGCTCCGCGTTACGGGGCCCGCGCGTTCGGTCTATCAGAACGGCCGGCTGCTTACGACCAAGATCGAAGGCTGTCTCATCAACGGCGCGGCGCGCGGCGATCTTTCGAGCGAGAAAGTCTACGTCAAGCTGCAAAAGATGACCTGCCCGCAGCCGGGCGGCCGCTACGCCGTGTCGGAGGTGAAGGGATTCATTGCCTTCGGCGGCAAGACCGGCGTGCGGGGAAGGGTGGTGTCCCGCGAGGGCTCGCTCGTCACCCAGGCGTTCCTGGCCGGGCTCGCCGGCGGCTTCGGCCGCGGCTTCTCCGCGAATGCCAACAGCGTGTTCCAGGGAACGAACATCACCACGAACGGGCAGCGCGACAAGCTTTCGACGGGCGAAATCCTCGAAGGCGGCTTTGGCGAAGGCGTCGCGCAGTCGGGCGACATGGTGTCGAAATATCTGATCGAGCGCGCCGAGCAATATCAGCCGGTGATCGAAATGCCGACCGGGATCGATGTCGAAATTGTTTTCTTGGAGGGTGTCTATGTCCGCAATTGATCGTGTCCGCTCGCTCACTCGGCGATCGCGCCTTCTGGTTGCGACCGGCGCGGCCCTGAGCGTCGCGGGCATCGCGCTGGCCGCAGATGTGGGCAGCGCCGAAAGCCAGGTGCAGGCGCTCCTGAAGGCGCGGTTACCCAAGACTGCCGTGAGTGCGATCGACTGCGGCAAAATTGCGGGCCTGTGCGAGATCACCGCGGGCGAGAACCTATTCTATGTCGACACCAGCGCCCGCTATCTGGTGATCGGGCGCGTCTATGACATGCAGACCCGTCAGGACATAACGGCGGCGCGCCTGCTCGAGATGAACCCCGACATGCTGGTCGGCTCCTCCGCGCGGGCAAACGCGCTTGCCGCCGGCGGCGAGGAGGAGGCGGGCCAGCAGCTGGCGGCAGCACCTGCACGGCTCGAGCGGCCGGCAAGTCCCGCCAAGGCGCGAACGCTTTCGCTCTCGAGCCTGCCGAAGGATGGCGCGATCGTCTGGGGGAATCCGGCGGGCCCGACCGTCACGGTCTTTTCGGATTTTCGCTGCGGCTATTGCCGGGCGCTGACTGGCGTTCTCAAGGACATGAACGTGCGCGTGGTCGAGCGGCCGATCTCGGTGCTGGGAAGCCGGGATCTCGCCGACCGGGTTTACTGCGCCAAGAACCGCGAGGCTGCGCTCCATGCCGCCTATGCCGGGCAGCCGATAAAGGGCGAGGCTTCGTGCAACACGGCCGGCCTCGATGCGAACGAGGCCTTCGCGCAGCGGAACGGCCTCAATGGCACTCCCGTCATCGTGCGTAGCGATGGCGCGATGATCGAAGGATATCGCCCCCGGGCTTTCCTTGAAGCATGGCTTCGGGAGGCGCGGTCATGAGAAACGCTGCGTTGCATAGCCCCTGGCGCCGTCTCGGCGCGCCGCTGCTGCTTTCGACCGCTCTTGCGCTTGGAGGTTGCGCAGCGCTCGGCGGAAATGTGCGCGGCGACTTTTCCTGCGCTGCTCCTGATGGCGTCTGCGCGCCGAGCGCAACGATCGATGACCGCGCGCTTGCCATGATTACGGCAGATGCAGCTGAAGGGGTCGCGCTTCCGGCTGACGCTGCCCCGCGTTCCACCAGGGATCGGAGCCGTCTTGGCTCATCGAGGCGGACCGCCGCCACTGTCCCCGCCGATCCAGCCCGGACGCGCGAGAAGGTGCTCAGGATCGTCTTCCAGCCCTACATCGACGAGCGCGGCCGCCTGCATGAGAAAAGCGCCATACATGCGGTCGTCGCGAGCGGTGAATGGCAGCAGAGCCTTGCGCAGACCGTCCCATCCAATGCGCGTCTGGACTACGCGCTAGGGGTCCCGGAGAGTCTGGCCGATGCCGTCGACCGCGTCGACCCGCCGGGTGGGTCGCCTGGTGTTGGGGATCCTGCTGCGCCGGATCCCGATGCCGTCGCTGCCGCGCGTGCGAGGAGAGGCGACCCGCTCGAGACAATCAAGGCGGATGTCGCCGCGCGGCTCGCGCAAAAGCAAAAAAGCCCAGCAGCCGCAGCCCCCGCGGATGGTGTTGCCCACGCACCATCCGTAACCGCCTCGCCGGCGCCCTTGTCCCCCTCTGGGGCGCCGGCGGGCGGCCATGCGAGGGAGCCGGCGGCTTCTGCGGCGCCGCCGACGACGATCTCTGCGGCGGGCGAAAAGGCCGTCGAACGGGTGAAAAGCGATCCCGCCTATCGGCAGATTGCCGGGTCCGCTGCGAAGGATGCGCGTGATGCCGCCGCTGATGGCACTCCCGTCGCCTCGAAGCCGAACCTATCTGCGCCGACCGTTCGCGCCGCGGACTTCCCCGCCTCAGTGCCGGAGGATCATTGAGATGGCGGGGAAGGGCGGCTTCTTCGAGAGCCTTCTTTCAGGGATCCTCGGCGACAGCCAGCGTCCCGATGCGGATCGGCCGGAGCTTGGCGTGCCCATGCTGGCCGACTGGCTCCCTTATCGCAGCTTCGACGCAAAGACGGGCGTGTTCTACAACAGCGCGTCGCGGGGCTTTGTGATCGAGGCAGCTCCCTTGATCGGTGCAGACGAACGGACAGGGGAGATCCTCACCCAGTTCCTTTCCGAAGCGATCCCCGCGCCGGGATGCCTGCAATTCCACCAGTGGATGAGTCCGCGCGTGTCCGAGCGTCTCTCGCGCTGGTATCTTCCGCGCTACTCGGCTCGCGGCGTCTACGAGCGCATGGCGAAGCACCGCATCGACTTCCTGACCGACGGGGTGTGGCGCTCGCTCTCCGCGGATGCGCCATTCTCGCTGCGGAACCACCGTGTGGCGATCTCCTACTCGACCCCGGAATCCTCGAGCGTGTCTGTCGAGGAAATCGTGGCGGTGATGGACGGTCTGATCTCGGCCCTCGCATCGATCAATGTGCCGGCCCGCAAGATGGATCCGACCGACCTCATCGGGTGGATCGACGACATAACCTCGCCGACCACTGCGGCGGGGGAGGACGTCGTCAACTACAATCCGCTCGATCCGATTGCGGACCAGGCGGTGCGCCGGGATGTGGAGCTTCACATCGAGCCCGATCGCATGCTGCTCAGAACCGAGCGATTTCGGCCAACCGGGGCGACGGTGGACGAGGCGCCCGAGATCGGTGAGATTCTGCCGGACGTCTTCGACGTTCGCTCATTCTCGGTCCGGAACCTGCCGAGCCGCTGGGCGCCGTGGGATGTCGCCCGGCTCATTGGCGACATGTTCACCGACAAGCTCAGGATGCCATGTCCGGTCGCGACAAATCTGTGCGTCGAGTTCCCCGATCCGCTGGCATCGTCGAACAAGGCGAGCTTCAAGTTCATGCGCACCACGAGCCTTGCGGACTCCAAGTCGGCGCGCTTCCTGCCGCAGCTGCGCGAGCAAAGCCAGGAATGGCGTTACGTCAACGACGAGCTGCGCCAGGGGCGCAAGCTGGTGCGTGTCTTCTTCAGCGTGACCTCCTTCTCGCCGAAGGGCAGGGGGGACGCCAACGAACGCGTGCTCAAATCGGTTTATCGCGCAGCGGGCTGGGACCTGCTCGACGATCGGTACCTGCAGGTGATGGGCCTTTTGTGCGCCATGCCCATGACAATGGCGAACGGGCTTGCACGCGACCTCGAGCGCATGAAGCGGATGCGCACATTGCTCACGACAACGGCGGCGAACCTGGCCCCGATCCAGGGCGAGTATCTCGGCGGCCAGGTGCCGCATCTCATGCTCATCGGTCGGCGTGGACAACCCTTCTTCTGGAGTCCGTTCGAGAATGCGGCGGGCAACCACAATGTCGCCGTCTTCGGCAAATCGGGGTCGGGCAAATCCGTGACGCTGCAGGAGCTCTGTGCCTCCCTTTGCGGTGCCGGCGCGCGCGTCGTCGTGATCGACGACGGTCGCTCCTTCGAGCACTCCGCCAAGCTCCAGGGCGGCGCGTTCGTCGAATTTACGATGTCGTCCGGCTTCTGCCTCAACCCCTTCAGCATGATCGATGAGGAGCTGGCCCGCAGCGACGAGGATTACCTGCTCGACTGCATGGCGATGCTCAAAGCCATCGTGAACCAGATGTCGCGCCACATCGACCGGCTGAACGATACCGAGCGTGGCCTCATCGACGGGGCCGTTAACAGCGTCTGGAGCGAAAAGGGACGCCAGGGCTCGATCGACGACGTGATCGCTGCGCTCGAAGCCACCGGAAATGGCCTTGCCATGGATCTTGGCATCGCCATGCGCCCCTTTTCGTCGGCAGGGACGTACGGGCGATTTTTCCAGGGCGAGGTATCGTTCGAACTGTCGGCGCAGCTCACGGTGTTCGAGCTCTCCGACCTTTCATCCCGCGAGGAACTGCGCAGCGTCGTGCTGACCGCGATCATGTTCATGTCGCAGCAGATGATGCGCAAAGTCGATCGTTCGGTCCCGAAGGCGCTGCTTCTGGATGAAGCGTGGCAGATGCTGCGCGGCGGTGCGATGGCCGATTTCATCGAGACCTATGCTCGCACCTGCCGGAAATATGGCGCGGCGCTGGTGACGGCGACGCAGTCCCTGAACGATTACTATAAGTCGGCCGGGTCCGTCGCGGCGCTGGAGAACTCCGACTGGTTCGTCATTCTCCAGCAGAAGCCCGAGACAATCGCGGACTTCAAGAAGCACGACCGCTTTGAGATGGACGACTATACCGACGCGCTGCTGCGGTCCTTGAAGATCAACGGCCGCGAATATTCCGACATCCTTATCAAGGGCCCCGAGACCCTGGCCGTCGGCAGGCTGGTGCTCGATCCGTTCTCGGCCACCGTCTATTCGTCGAGCCCGGCTATCTACGCGGCGATCGAGGCGCTGGTCGCGCGAGGGCTAAGCATGGATGAGGCGATCGAACGGGTCGCCTTCCCCGGCAATCCGGAAAAGTGGGCGTCGCACGAGCAAGTCGACGTTGCCGAGGCGGCGGAGTAGGCCATGGATGCCGCAGCGCACAGGAGGAATGGCGCGGACATCGCGGTCGGGCGACAGCCCGCCCTGCGGAGCTTGCTCCATTTCTATCTGCACTTGATCGGCTTCACGGCATCGACGCTCTTGCTGACCTGGGGGCTGTTCGCGCTCTTCTTCGTGGCGCTCGGGGGTTTCTCGCTCGATGGGCTCATGCACCAGCTCAACAATTTGACGGCCCGCTACGTCGCCGCGTCTCCTGACCGCATCGCGTCATTCAAGAACATCTTCATCGCCGCACATCTCCTGATTGCCGCCGGACTGATCGTTCTGCGCCGCGAGAAGATCGTGCCTGCGGCCCTGCCCGAAGGAAAAGCTGATCATGGCTGAACAGACCGAGCTCGACCTGCCGTCCCCTGCGCCCCAACCGGCGGCCGCAGCGAAGCGCGCAATTTTCGCGGGCTTCTCGTCCGTTCAGATCGTCGCGGGCCTTCTGGTCATTGGTGTCCTGATATGGGGGATGTGGGTCACAAAGGCGCTGATCACGCCCAAGCAGGAGCGGATCGTTTCCGCGCGGCTGTCCTCGATCGTCGGCGAGTATGTCCAGGCACAAGCGCGCTCCACCTCTCCGCCGGCGCAAGTCGAGGCGGAGATGCGCAAGTTCATGGCATCGCTGGACAAGGAGCTCGAGCGGCGAAGCTCGGGCGGTGAGATCGTGCTCGTCGGGGAAGCCGTTCTCACGAAGAATGTCCCCGACATCACCGACAAGCTGAAGGAGGCGGTCTATGCATCCGGCGTTGCTCGGCCGAAGCAAGCATCGGCTCTGGAGCTTCAGCAGCTCGAGCAGCAGGCCATGCTCGCGGCACAGCCGCAGCAGCCCATGACGGCGCAGCCCGCGGCGCCGGTCGGATACCCGGATCCCATGGCACCGGCGCCTATGATGCCCGGGGCGCCGGCCGCGTCAGCGCCCCAGTACGAGCCGCCGGCTGCCACCGTTTCAACCTTTGGAGGTCCCGATGGCAGCGGCGGTCAATGACGCGGCGAAGCGGGGCTGGCGACCGAACCCGAAGCTTTGGCTTCTGCTTGGCGCCTTCGTCGGCGGAAGCGTTGCCCTGACAGGGCTGGCAGATTGGAGCGACGACCACCTTTTCCTCGTCAATACGACGGACTCCCTGCCGAACTGGGCCTTCCTCATCGAGCGGGGCCGCCTGCCTGCCAAGGGAGAGTTCATATTTTTCGATCCGCCGGCGAGCGCGCTGTTGCGCCGCCATTTTGGCGCCAGGCCAAGGATGTTTGGAAAGAAGGTCTATGCTGTCGCGGGAGACGTGATCGCGCATGACGGCATGACGGTAACGATCAACGGCGTTCCGACTGTTCGCATGAAGCCCTTCACCAAGGCGGGCGAACGCCTTGTGCCCGGTGCGACGGGGGTCGTGCCCCCAGGCTGCTATTTCGCGGCGACGCCGCACAAGGACGGCTTCGACAGTCGCTATGCCGAGATCGGCTTTGTTTGCGGCCGGCAAGTCATCGGAACCGGGGAGCCGATCCTGTGAAAGCTGTTCTGACAAGCGGTGCCGGCATCGCTTCATTCGCGGCGGCCATGCTCCTCATCGGCCCTATCCCTGGCGAAGCCAGGGATTATGGCCATGTCGGCCAGGTCTTTCCCATCATCGAGCCGGATCTGCTGGCGACGATCGAGGCGCGGCTGCGGCGGGCGGAGGGCAGCGGCGAGCTTGCCCGCATGAACGAGCAGTTTGCCAGAAGGGTCGAACAGAGAGTTCGCCGGCCCAAGCCTGTCGACGGGATCACTCCGGCGCGCATGGCGCGAAGCTGGGATTATGATCCGACCATCGCGATCGAGCGCGACATTCGGGACCAGAAGGGTAATCTGATTGCGGGTGCCGGTCATCGCATCAATCCGCTCGATTTCGTCGAGATAAAGCAGGACCTCGTCTTCGTCGACGGCGACGATGCGACGCAACTCGCGTGGGCGACCTCGCGCTATACGGATCTCAAGGCCAAGATCATCTTCGTCAACGGTTCGCCGATCGATGCGATGACGGCGAAGAAGCGGCGCTTCTATTTCGACCAGGAAGGCAAGCTCACTGCAACGTTCGGGATCGAGCATACGCCTGCGGTGGTCAGCCAAAACGGCAGGACGATGCGCGTTTCCGAGATCGTGCTGAAGCCAGGGAAGTCCGGCTGATGGCGCTGTGGCTCGACATGCTCCGAACGCCGATGGCGGCGCCCGAGACGGCGAGGCTAAGGACCATGCGCCTGTCCTGGCTCGCTCTCTGCGTCACCCTGGCCGGCGCAGTGACTCTTCTCGACCAGCTGCGCGGTCGCATCGGCCGAGCCGCGCCCTGTTTGATCGCCGTGCTGCTCGCCACAGCGCTCGTGGTCACGGTCCTTTACCTTCGGGCGAAGCGGCGCGCCGACGCGGCGTATCTCGATCAACTGGCGGAGAGAGAATGATGCGCGGACTTCGACCGATTTTCGGCACGTTTCTCGTCGTCCTGTTCGCCATCATGCTGGCGCCACGCGCCGAGGCTGCCGGTCCCACCTGCAATGGGAAGTTCGTCAACCCGATTACCGACGTCTGCTGGTCATGCCTGTTTCCGCTGTCGGTGGGCGGATTGAAGATCTGGCCGAGCGGCCGACCCGACACGAAGAACCCGGCGTCTCCCATATGCGCCTGTGCAGATCCTCTACCGCGCATCGGCATTTCCGTGGGCTTCTGGGAGCCTGCCCGCCTGGCGGACGTCACCATGAAGCCCTGGTGTTTTCCCAATCTTGGCGGAGTGCGCATCGCTCCGGGCTTCGATATCGGTCAGGGCTATCTGGCCGGCCCTTCGATGGTCGGCGGCAGGTCGCAGAGCACGGCCAAATGGCATGTGCATTGGTATGTCTATCCGCTGCTCTACTGGATGGAGATCCTTACGGATTTCGTCTGCTTCGAGCAGGCGAGCTTCGACATCGCCTATATGACCGAGGTCGATCCGCTCTGGCAGGATGACTCGCTTGCGGCGCTCATCAACCCCGAAGCGATCATTTTCGCAAATCCGCTCGCCAAGGCAGCCTGTGCGGGCGACTGCGTCGCCGGCACGGTGAACCTGCCGCTCGACCAGCTATTCTGGTGCGCAGGTTGTCAGGGGTCCATGTATCCCCTGAACGGGAACATCCCGGCGTCGATCGGCCATGTCCAGTCCTCGCGGCTCGCATTGTCGCGCTTTGCCTACAAGATGCACCGGCAGGCGCTCGCCTGGGGCACGATGGGCTCGGAAGGGCTGTGCAAGAAGTACCTCATGCCAGTCATGCGCAAACAGCAGTACCGGTTTCAGATGACCAATCCGATTCCGACGGTGAGCGGGCGCTTCGCCTGCTCGGCGATCGGAGCTTCGACAATGCCGCCGGATGCCGGTCGTGCCTATCCCGCGGGGGGCGAGGACATGGGCTATCTGGTCTGGCGCAAGCGCAACTGCTGCGTGCTGTGAAGGAGGGAGCGATGCGACTTCTCATCTTGGGCGCCGTTGGCCTCGTCGCAGCCGCCAGCATGACCGCTCTCCTGGCCCAGACCGTCGATGGCATCGATGTTCAGGCCATCAAGAAGCGATCGGCGGACCTTCAGGCGGATGCCGAGGCGTTCGTCGATCAGATCAAGGACCGCGGTGACGCGTTTCGGGAAGAGGCGGTTACCGTTCGTGACAGCGGCATGGAAAACATGCGGCGCGTCGCGGCGACGGATCTGCCGAAAGGACCTGCAGGGGCTGTCGACTTCGATGAAATCGTGCAGGGTGCTGCGACGAACGCCAAAGTCGGCGGCGGGGAGGCGCCGCAGCTCATCGCGTTCGCCAGCCTCTCGATGCCCCCCAAGGCGCTTCGCCAGCTTATCGAGGACACGGCGAGGGCAGGGGGCGTCGTCGTTTTCCGCGGCTTTCCGAACAATTCGATGAAGGAGTTCTCGCAGGCTCTGGGCAAGATCGTCGACCGGGAGGACGATTTCGCCAACATCGGCATCGACCCGAGACTGTTCCGCGCCTTCGACGTACAGGCGGTGCCGACCTACGTCGCGGTCTCATCGGATTTCGACCTTTGCGCCGGCTTTTCATGCCGAACCAAGGTCCCGCCTCACGACCGGATGATCGGCAATGTGACCGTCGAATATGCGCTGTCGTCGTTCGCCGAGGGCAACGGTCCGGGCGCGCGCGTGGCGGCGGTGGGTCTCTCCAATCTAAGGAGAGCGTTGCCGTGAGCGTCCGCTTCTCGCTGATGCTGCTTATCGCGGGTCTTGCCGCCGCCTCCCCCGCTTCTGCCCAGATGTCGGTCGAGGAGGCCCGCCAGGAAGGGCGCTCGCTCGCCAATGAGAAACGGCAGGATACGACGCTGGTGCCGACCGACAATGCCCGCGCGGAAGCGGTGCCGGGCTATGGCGGCACGGCGCTGCCGCAAGGCGCCTATTTCGACGATCCGGAAAGAATGGAAGCGGAAGCCGCGGCGACAAAGGCGTCGAACGAGCAGTATCGCATCACCACGGACGCGGACCGGACACGGCCGACGTTCAGCAATTCCGAGATCCTCGAGACAACCGCTCGCGCCACGACCGTCGAGAATGATCCATCGGCCTACCTCGCCGGGGAGAGCATGGGGGGCAGCTCCGGCTCGTGCGTCCCGCTCCCGCCGGGCTCAGGATCTGAGGGCTATTACGAGGCGACCTGCAACAGCGGCACCAAGGTCGAGGACAGGCCCGAGACCTGCACCATCCGCATGGTGCCCGAGGTGCAAACCGTCGATAGCTACAAATACTATGTGGTGCCCGACAGCGCATATGGAACCCCGTTCGCGCGCTATGCCGCCATTGCCCCTCATATTTCCTCAGGAGTCTGCAAGCCGACAGGCGTTCGGAAACAGGCCTGCGCTGCCCATCGCGACTATGGCTGGCCCTGGCCTGACAACAAATATTGCGATGATTATTATGCGACGGAATATGAATGCACGGCGGATTTGCCGGTCGCGCTCAGCGTCAGCCCGCTCACCGGGGCGTCGTGGCATGCAAAGGGCAGCACGAGCACTGTCGTAACAAGAAGGGTCGACAGCTGCGGCAGTCTTGCCGGCGATGAGATGTGTTCGTTGCAGCCTGGCGGGGATGTTTGCACGGAAGGACCTGAAACGCGGATCATCGACGGCGTTCCGGTGACGCAAGCCTGCTGGGCGTGGAAACGCGACTATGTGTGTCATCGCTTCACGCCGGCAAACGATTGCGGCGATCTAGAAGCGAACGGAAGCTGCTCCTTTCTGCGCACCGAATGCCTCGACGAGGAGCGGGATGGCGCCTGCAAGGTTGAGGAGCGGGTCTACCGCTGCCCGACACCCGGCAGCGCGGTGACCGATGCACCGCAATATATCTGCGGAGACGACGTCTATTGCATCAATGGCGACTGCGAGCCGATCGTGCGCGAGGCGTCGACCGAGTTCAAGGATGCGCTGGTCGCTCTTCACTCCATCGACCAGGCCGGCAAGGAGTTCGACGAGAACAACTTCACGGTTTTCCAGGGCACGCGAGAGACCTGCCACAAGCCGGTATTCGGGCTGATCAACTGCTGTGCCGGCAAGGTGTCCGGCTTGTTGAGCGTGGGCGCGGGCGCAGCCGCGCTTGCCGGCGGCCCAGGCGCGATCGCGGCCCTCGCCACGCCGTTCCTCGCGCTCTTCGCATGCTCTCAGGACGAGATGAAGCTCGACATCAAGGATCGTATGGGCTTCTGCCACAAGGTCGGCACTTACTGTTCGTCGAGCTTTCTCGGAATCTGCAAGACCCGGCGAACGGCCTATTGCTGCTTTGAAAGCAAGCTCAGCCGCATCCTGCAGGAGCAGGGACGAATTCAGCTCAGCAAGCCCTGGGGCGCTCCCAAGAAGGAGCAGTGCCTTGGCTTTACGATCGAGGAATTCGCCAGGCTCGACCTTTCCCTCATGGATTTCACCGAGGTCTATGCCGAGTTCGTCGATGCCGCGCGGCTTCCGGACGAAGTCGAGACGATGACCCAGATCCAGCTGAAAATTCAGGGGTACTATGACCTGCACGGCAAATAGCATGGTCAAGGACGCGATGCGCAGCGTTTCGGTGGAATCGACCGGCGCGGCGCCTACGGACGTCTCCGCCGCGGCCGACCTTTCCCGTTCCCTCCCGCGCATGAGGCTCGTGGGTGAGAGCATCTATCAGAAAGGAAGTTTGTCCATGCATCCAATCATGGCGGCGCCGCTTCTGGCGCTTTCGCTCGCTGGCCTGGCTGTTCCCGCGGCGGCCCAGCCGCGCGATGGAGCGTCGGATGGCGTCGAGCGGGCCGATGCCGGCGATGACTTTTACTGTGCAGAACGCAGGCTCGGTCAATGGTTCTATTGCAGCAAGCCGCGAGCGACGGAGCCGGAGAAGCAAGCCGTCCCGGTCCCGTCGAGCGCGGTCGAGCGCATGTCCGCCATCACCCGCCAGCTCGACGAGCTCAAGGCACGGGCGATCCTCGATCCGACCGAGGAAAATGTCATCGCTTACGTCCGATTTCAGCGCGAGCAGCTCGACCGTGCTTCGACCTTCTCAGACACCTGGCAGCGCGCGCTGTGGCAGAACCCCGATCTCGACTACACGCTGCAGCGGCCTGTTTCGACGGTGGGCAAGCGAGCCTGGCTCGATAACCGGCGCGCCGATCGCGATGCGGTTATGGCGAACCTTAGCCAACGCTACGGGCTCTTCTACTTTTATGCGCAGAGCTGCGGCGCATGCGACCTGTTTTCACCGATCCTGCGATCGGTGGCCGACAGTCACGGCATGGCGGTGATGGCGGTTTCGATGGACGGCGGGCCGAGCCGCGATTTTCCAAATTATGTCGTCGATGCGGGCCAGCGCGCGCGCATGGGCGTCCCGGGTAACGAGACGCCGGCGCTCGTACTGTTCGACACCGTCACCAAACGCACGATTCCGGTGGGATATGGGATTCTCAGCGCCGACGAGATCATGGATCGCATTTTCGCGCTGACGAACACCAAGGTGGGGAGCGACTTCTGATGGAACAGGTTCGCCGTCGCGGCTTGATCGGCCGTGTGCTTCGCTCGTCCGCTGCCTGGGCGGGAATATTGGCTATGGCCAATCTCGCGTGCACCGGGACCGCCCGGGCCGACGTCGCCTCCGAGATGAACAGCTTCTTTTCGGACGTGGGCGGCGCGGCGAACGTCACCGGCCCATCGGCGTTTCAGGGTCAATCGGCGGGCTATTACTCGCTGGGTAATGTCTGGACCCGCTTCCCGCAGAAAAGCGTCCAGCCGTTCAATCTTCAGCTTCCGAGCGCGCGTGCGGGATGTGGAGGTATCGACCTCTTCAGTGGGAGCTTCTCCTTCATCAATGCCAGCGAGATCATCGCGATGCTGAAGGCGACCGCCAACAATGCGCTCGGCTTTGCCTTCAAGCTCGCCATCGATTCTGTTTCGCCGGAGATCGGCAAGGTGATGGACGAGTTCAGCCAGAAGGCGCAGCTCCTCAATCAGATGAACATCTCGAGCTGCGAGACGGCGCAGGCGCTGGTCGGCGGAATCTGGCCGCAGATGGAGACCACGCGCGCGACGATCTGCGAAGCCGTCGGCAACAGCCAGGGCGTATTCTCGGACTGGGCGGCAGCCCGCCAGGGTTGCAACAACGGCAACAGGCGGGATTCGACCATCGCGGGAAACACAGACGCGTCGATGAAAGACCAGCTGGTCGGAGAACCGCATAACTACACATGGGAGGCCCTTAAGAAATCGGCGAAGTTCGGCGCATTCGACAAGACATTCTCCGAATATATCATGACGCTGGTGGGAACGGTCGTGACCACGCCGTCGACCGATCCGAGCGTGGGCGGGAAGGTCGTGATGTTCGGACCTGCCGAAGAAGCGGTCGTCACTGCGTTGCTCGATGGCACGGCCGACGCGCCGCCCGTCAAGATACTGAAGTGCAACGACGAGAATTGCTACGATGTGGGGGAGCAGACGCTCTCCGTCCCCGCTTCGTCCGCGCTGCGGCCGCGGATCGCCACGATGATCAGGTCGATGAGCGACAAGATCCGCTCCGATACTCCGCTGGACGCCGCCGAGAAGCAGCTCCTCAACCTCGCCACGGTTCCGATCTATAAGATCCTGGGAGTTCAGGCCTATGCGCATTATGCGTTGACGGAAGGCGAGATCGAGACGCTGTCCGAGATCGTCGCCGTCGACCTGCTTTCGGCGATGCTCGACAATATGCTCGACCGGGTCGAGCAGGCGAAGGTTCATTATCAGACCTTCGATCAAGAGACCGCGACGCAGTGGAAACAGCAAATCGCGTCTACCCGGGCGAAATTCAGCCAACGGGACGTCCGGCTGAACAACAAGCTCCAGGTGACGATGCAGATCATCAACCGAAGCATTATGCTGGAATCGACGCTCCAGAATTCCATGACGCCCGGTATGGCGGCCGCGCTGAACTTTTCGCGCGGCCTCAACGCACAGGGTCTGAACTAGGCGCGGGGGCAGACCGATGCTTGAGGTCTTCACGGTTGGTGGCGGCGAGTATCTCGTAAACATCTTCAACGCAGTCGCGGCGTGGTCGGGAGGCGGTGGCTATCGCTCGCTCATCCGCGTCGTCATGGTCATGGGCCTCATCTATTCGCTGCTCGTGGTGGCCTTCACGCTCAACTATAAGGCGTGGCTGAACTGGTTCCTGCAAGCGACGGCCATTTATCTTTGCCTGATGGTCCCGACGGTGGACATCAAGGTAACGGATCGCATCAACCCGGGCCTGACGCCATCGACGGTCGACAATGTACCGATGGGATTGGGGGTGCTTGCGAGCTTCACGACACAGGTGGGCGATTGGCTGACGCGGACGGCCGAGACCGTCTTCGTCATGCCGAGCGAGCTCAACTACTCGACGAACGGCATGGTGTATGGCGCGCGACTGTTCGATGCGACGCGCAACTTCATCATTCGCGATGCGGAGTTCTCGACCAACCTCGAAAACCATTTCAAGAACTGCCTGTTCGGCGATGTGATGCTTTATCAGAAGTCGCTGACCAATCTTGCGAAGGCGCCCGATCTCTGGGCTGCGGTCGGGCCGGGCTCGGAAGCCCGATCGCAGCAATGGCTTGAGCGACAAGGTGACGGAACGGTTAACAGCTTCATCATCACTTGCCGGCAGGCGTACCAGGCGCTCGACGCGCAATGGGGTCCAATGATCGAGGCCAACGCGCCTCTTTGGGGCAAGGAGGTCTATCCCAAGCTCAGCAACGCTCTGGCGGCGGACAAGCTCAAACACGACGTTCCCATCGTCAGTGCGGCCTTCACGGGCACGAGCAACAACTTTGCTGAGGTGATGCGCCAGAACACAGCAATCAATGCTTTCATGCAGGCCCGAAATTCGATGTCCGGCGGGACGGGCGCCGCAGAGATCGACACCTTCGCGCAGACCCGTGCCGACATTCAGGCGCGCAACACCTATAATTCGATCGCTCAGCAGGCGATGGCATGGGTTCCGATTTTGAACATCGTGCTGACGGTGGTCTTCTTCGCCATGTTCCCGGTCGTTTTCCCGCTCTTCCTGATGCCTCAGACGGGCGTCTCGACGCTGAAGGGCTATGTGACAGGGTTCTTCTATCTCGCCGCATGGGGGCCGCTTTACGTCATCCTTCACATGATCTGCATGACGCGGGCGACGTCGGCAGCGACAGGCGTCGCGGAAGGCGGCGTTACGCTCGCAAGCTATGCGGGGATCGGGGCGGTGAATGGCGAGACCGCCACGATCGCTGGCTTCATGCTTATGAGCGTGCCCTTTCTCGCGGCAGGCCTCGCGCGCGGCGCGATGTCGATTGCCGGGCATTCCATGTCCATGCTCGCGCCGGCGCAGAACGCTGCGGAAGCGGCGGCGCTGGAACAGACGACCGGCAACTATTCGTATGGCAACGTGAGCTGGGCGAATGCCACGTCGAACATGCGGCAGGCCGATCAATGGTCGACGGCGCCCACCTATATGGGCGGCGGCGCCAGCTTCGGGTGGCGTCAGGACAATGGCGCCATGGTGACGGGGTTCGGCAACGGCCAGGAGGTATATGATACATCCGCGGCCATCTCGCGCCTTGGGTTCACGCCGACGATGACATCGGGATCGGTCGCTGAATGGCGCGAAATGGCCAGCGAGGCGCATCGCCAGGCGCGTGCCTATGAGAATGCCGCCAACGAGATTCTGACCGCGACCCATGCGAACCGCAGCACGTTCGGAAGCTCAACCGAGCATACGCGGGGTTGGGAATCGAGCAGCGGCAATCAGGCGAATGCCTCTGTAGAGCAGTTCGATCGGCGCACGGGCAGCAGTACCCAGGGCCTGGAAGAGCGATCGACGATTTCGCAAAGCGAGCGCGTTTCGGGGCGGCACGATCGCCAAGCGCAGATATCCGATCAGATCGGTGGAGCACTTTCGGCCGGCCTTGGCGGCCGCCGCGGTGGCGGCAACGGAGGCTCGGGTGGGCGCGGGCTGCCGGGGCTCGGAATCAATGTGTCCAAGTCGGGTAGCCAGATGGACACCATGAATTGGACGACGGACGATTCTCGGAGCAGTGAGAGCGGCAACACCTCGTCAAGCGGGGTTCGTGACGAGCATGCGAACGGTAGCGGCGCTTCGACGTCGGAAGGCACCTATGCTCGGAGCGGTGTCTTCGCCCGTGGCTCAAGGACGGATTCGTCGTCGGTCAGCACCGAAGATTCCCTGGCTCTGGCGAAATCCTATTCGGAAACCGCGCGACGGCTCGATGAGCTGTCGCAGCAGCTCTCGCGCGACGCGAGCTATGCGGAGACGCATGGAATGCAATTGAGCGAGAACCTGAGTCAGGATCTCGCCCAATGGTATCGCCACCAGCAGGTCGCAAATCCGGGGCTCGACGCGCCGGAGCTCTGGGCGACCGACTTGACCGATCAGCAGCGAGCGGTTCGGCAGGAGATGATCACGCGCTGGATGGACGAAAAGCAGGCGTCGATCCGGTCCGAGATCGAGGGCAGGCTCCATGCGCCCGATCTCGTCGATGTGCACCATCCCTCCGTCGATAGCGCTGCCGACGTTCGGGCGGCCTACCAGCCTCGCGGGCTAGCCGGAGTGCCGGCCGGTCCCGGAGGCGGCCAGTCATCGACGGCAGCGGACATAATCGAAGAGGGCAGGGCGGATATCGACCTGACGCGTGAGGCTGCCCAATCCATGCGCGGTCAACGCATCCAAGGCGCGGTCGATGTTCAAAGCGAGGTAAACCGGGGCAGGGACCATGGCTTCTTCCATGATCCCAAGCTGCGAGAATGAGGAGCTTTAGACGAACAGGACGAAATAGCCGACGCAGCCAGCCATGAGCAGATAGGCCAATGCATAGCCGATGCGACCGCCGAGCGTAGGATTGCCATCGTGATCGACAGCCGTCCCTATTTCGCAATATTCCTCGTCAACA
Organism: Sphingobium sp. PNB; assembly: GCF_019873065.1. NCBI lineage: Bacteria > Pseudomonadati > Pseudomonadota > Alphaproteobacteria > Sphingomonadales > Sphingobiaceae > Sphingobium > Sphingobium sp. PNB. The sequence goes on along the minus strand of NZ_JAINEZ010000079.1, from coordinate 4,899 downwards.
TGCGTGCAGACCGGCGTGCCCGAAGCCTTGGTCCTATTATAGGTTTCGATGTCGAATTTCACGGTTCGCATGGTGAACTCCCAGGAAGTTCACTAGCATGTTCAATCTTTGTTCACAAGGGGCGGCACTGTCCGAACGGCCATACGGCGCGCCGCTTTGCCCGATTAGGAATGGTCAAACGCAAGGTTGCGCGGAGGGGGTTCGAGATGAAATGGATGGCAGTTGTCATTGCCGGTAGCGCCCTCCTGGCCCAAGGTGGCCTTGCGACGGCAAAGGAGAGTGCGCTGCCACCACGGGAGTGCGCCGCCAAGGCACAGGCGGCGGCGATGAAACTCCGGGATATGGCCTCTGCGATCGAAGCGGAGGCTGCTTATGCCGAGCGGCACGGCGGGGCGTTTTCGCCCGAGCTCACCCAGGAATTCGTTCAATGGTATCGCGCGCAGAGCGCGAAAGCCGGAAGCGAATTGCCGGATCTGGGAAAGACGGATCTCACAGTTGATGAGGCTCGGGCGCGGCAAGCGGCGGTTGACCGCTTTCAGCGGGAGAGAAGCGACCGCCAAAATGCCATGGTTGCCGCGATCCATCGCGAGGCTGCGAGGGGATGTCCGGTGCTTGATCGCCCCGCGTCAAGATAGCAGGGATCGTGGACCAAGCGGCCGATCTCAGTGCTGCAGCTCGTGTTCAGGCCCCGCTTTGCGTCTTCGCAGGGTCAACCCAGGCGAGTGCCTCGGCGCGCTGATCGGGCTCGAACACGCGGTAGCTGATGAACGGGAGAATTGCGCTTTCAAGGCGGCTGGCCAAGCGAATCCAGGCCTGATCTGCAACGATGGCAACGCGTCCGAAGCGGTTGAGCTTCCCGAAGAGGGGCATTGCCCGGGCGGTGTAAGCGGGCAAGCCCGACAATTCGATGCCGTCGATCGTCCGCGTCTCAACGAACATATGCACCTTTTCGTGTCGCGCCATCGCGCTGTCCAATCGGGTCATGATCGCGTCAAGATCCGAGCCGGTGATCTTGCCTGAGACTGCGAGGGCGAGCACGTCGTCCGAACTGTCGATAAACTCGTGCATTCTGATCTCCTGCCAGCACCATCCTACGAAATTTCTCGACCGAAGCTACCCTGATTCCGGTCCGGTCAGAAATGGGAGATAGTCGATGTAGCAGGCCCGCTTGCATTCGAGAGATGTGCGAGCAAGGGCGGGAAGGCCATGCCCTCCCGCCCAGGAGGTCAGTAATCCATCGCCGGCATCGGCGCGGCCTTATCTTCCTTTGGAAGCTCGGCCACGAGCGCCTCGGTAGTGATGAGCAGCGAGGCGACCGAGGCGGCGTCCTGGAGGGCGGTACGCACGACCTTGGCCGGATCGATGACGCCCGACTTCACCAGGTCTTCATATTCGCCGGTGGCGGCGTTGAAGCCCCAGTTGTAGTCGCTGCTTTCCAGAAGCTTGCCCACGATGAAGGCGCCGTCCTCGCCCGCATTGTCGGCGATCTGCCGCGCCGGCGAGCGCAGAGCCCGCCTGACGATGTCGATGCCGGACTGCTGGTCGTCGTTGGCCGCCTTGAGACCGTCGAGTGCCTTCAGCGCGCGGAGCAGAGCGATGCCGCCGCCCGGCAGGATGCCTTCCTCGACCGCGGCGCGAGTGGCGTGGAGCGCGTCATCGACACGATCCTTCTTTTCCTTGACCTCGACTTCGGTCGCACCGCCGACGCGAATGACCGCGACGCCGCCTGCTAGCTTGGCTACGCGCTCCTGCAGCTTTTCGCGGTCATAGTCGCTGGTCGTGGTCTCGATCTGAGCACGGATCTGCGCGACCCGGGCATCGATGTCCGAGCGTGCGCCTGCGCCATCGACGACGGTGGTGTTGTCCTTGTCGATGATGATCTTCTTGGCGCGGCCGAGCATCCCCAGCGTTACGTTTTCCAGCTTCGTGCCGAGTTCCTCGCTGACCACATTGCCGGCGGTGAGGATTGCGATATCCTCGAGCATCGCTTTGCGGCGATCGCCGAAGCCAGGCGCCTTGACGGCCGCGACCTTGAGCCCACCGCGGAGCTTGTTGACGACGAGCGTGGCCAGCGCCTCGCCTTCGACGTCCTCGGCGATAATGAGAAGCGGCCGGCCCGACTGAACCACCTGCTCCAGCAGCGGAATGAGGGCCTGCAGGTTGGACAGCTTCTTCTCGTGGATGAGAATATAGGGGTCCTCGAGCTCGACCTTGAGCTTCTCGGCGTTGGTCACGAAATAGGGCGAGAGATAGCCGCGATCGAACTGCATGCCCTCGACCGTTTCGAGCTCGGTCGCGAGGCTCTTCGCCTCCTCGACTGTGATGACGCCCTCATTGCCGACCTTCTCCATGGCTTCAGCGAGAATGCGGCCGACTTCAGCATCGCCATTGGCCGATATGGTGGCGACCTGGGCGATCTCGCTGTTGGCGCTGACCTTCTTGGCATGCGCAGCGAGATCCTGGACCACGGCGCCGACCGCCAGATCGATGCCGCGCTTCAGGTCCATCGGGTTCATGCCGGCGGCCACCGCCTTCGAGCCCTCGCGCACGATCGACTGGGCGAGCACAGTGGCCGTGGTGGTTCCGTCACCCGCCTTGTCGTTCTGCTTCGAGGCCACTTCGCGCAGCATCTGCGCGCCCATGTTCTCGAACTTGTCCTTGAGCTCGATCTCCTTGGCGACGGTGACGCCGTCCTTGGTAATGCGCGGAGCGCCGAAGCTCTTCTCGATCACGACATTGCGGCCCTTGGGACCGAGCGTGACCTTTACTGCATTCGCAAGCGTATCCACGCCGCGCAGCATGCGATCACGCGCGTCCGACGCAAATTTCACTTCCTTGGCAGCCATCTTGGCTTAACTCCTTTCCTTGTTCCTTCCTGAATGCTTGAGGAATGGCGGTCCTGCTAGGCCGCCTGCTTGAGCGGGACGACATTGTCGATCACGCCGAGGATGTCGCTTTCCTTCATGATGAGCAGGTCCTCGCCGTCGATCTTGACCTCGGTCCCCGACCATTTGCCGAAAAGGACCCGGTCGCCGGCTTTCACGGCGAGTTCGATGAGATTGCCGTTGTCATCGCGCGCGCCGGGACCGACGGCGACGACTTCGCCTTCCTGCGGCTTTTCCTTGGCGGTGTCGGGGATGATGATGCCGCCCGAGGTTTTTTCCTCGGCTTCAATGCGGCGGACGACCACACGGTCGTGCAAGGGGCGGAAATGCATGCATAACCTCCGGATGCAAAACAATATGTGATGGCCCTCTCGTTCATCTGAACGACAGGCTTTCCGAAGCTAGGAAAGGAGATTTTTCCGTTCAAGGGGTGCAACGAAAAATATTGGCACTCTGCGCGAGTGAGTGCCAATTGCCCTGATTTCAGTGCCTTGGTCATCGCGAATGCCCTCTTGACGCGACTCACGCGCGCACCAAGATTTGCAGCGGTGGACGTGGCGCCACGAACAACAATGGAGCGACGAGAAGGAAAGGAGGCACAGCAATGTCGCAACCATTTTCCCGTTTTCTTCATCCCTTTGAAGTTGCCCGGCATCCGAGCCTGGAACCGGAAGTGAAGCGCGCAATTCTGGCGTCCTGGGCGTCCGACAGGTCCGCGGTCAGAAACCAGCCTGGCTTGCGCAAGCCCCCTGGAGCAAGGCGTCCCATCCCAGTCGACGAAATTCTTGCGGCGATGCACACGCTTGATCAGGGCCATGAGCGGCCGCAGCCGTCGCCGTGATCGACCGGGGATTTATTGCGCAGCTGCGCGGCTATGGCCTGACGACTGCGGAAATCCACTATTATCGTCCGGACGCGCCTTCGCTTCTCCAGCTATTCGTCTGGCAGGAATATGATCTCGCTCCAGACTTTCCCGTGCTGTTCGATTTTCTCGACCACTGGCGTCGCGAGATCGAGGCGGCGCTCCATTCTGTGCGCATAGCCCATGAAGGGCTGATACGCCCTACGGAATGGAACGCCGTCGACGGCGTGATTTCGATTCAGTGAATCAAGGGGTGTTCAAGCGGATGCGACGCGGCCGCAAGGATGGTGCGCGCGTGCGCCTGCCGTTCGACGATATCATGGAGTTCGCGATCGCGTTGCTATCCATCAGTCCGCAGGAGCTCGAGGCGCTGCGCTGGACTTTTGCCGATCGTAAGCGGCTGCTCGATCATCTGCTTGCATCGGGCCGAGCCGCACAGGGTGTCGATCCCGAACGGTTGGGCATGCTACCGATCGAGATTAGCATTCCCAGAGACGATCTGACGAAGATGCAGCAATTCGCCGTTCGCGAACTTCCAAAGGCCGCGAGCAAAGCAGCAGTGATCGACCGTGTTCTCACCGCCCTCGACCTGGCAGCGCACCGCCAGGACCGTGAAGCCAGGTGACGGTCTGGTAACCAGACCCGTTTCCGCCCGCTAATCGAGAAATTGGCTCATGGTGCTTCCTGAAATTCCGGGGCAGGAGCTTCGGAGCGCCGGTGGCCGGGAGCAGAGCGCCCCCGGCCTATCTCATGACGCCGCACCGCCATTGATCGGAATTCGGCGCACACTCTCGTCGGGCTTATCGGAGCGTGGCACTGTCACAGTCAGGACGCCGTTCTTGAACGTTGCGCTCGCCCTGTCGTGTTCGACACCGTTCGGAAGGCTGATCCGACGTTCGAAGCGGCCATAGCTTCGTTCAGAATAGCCGCGGTCCTTGTCCTCGACCTCGGCCTTCTTCTCGCCGCGAAGAGTGAGCGCGCCGTCCTCGACCAGCACCTCCACATTCTTCTCATCCAGGCCGGGAAGTTCGGCCGTTACACGGATTTCCTTGTCCGTCTCGCCGAGCTCTAGCCCGCCTTATTCACCAAAAGTGTCCTGAAGGGTTGGCGGGAGTGGCGTAAGCCTCTGATCTGAATTAGGAACTGGGTGTC
>NZ_JAINEZ010000078.1:0-25172 GCF_019873065.1 Sphingobium sp. PNB | reverse complement strand
GGGGGCTTTATTATGTGAGCCTGCGCAATCTGCGGGCGGCGACCGATGCGGCTGCGCTGGCCGCCGCGCAGAATCCGGCGCAGGCGGCGGCGCGGGCGCGCGATAGCCTGAGCCGCAACGGATATGATCCGGCCATTCTCCGATCGGTCGAACTGGGCCGCTATTGCGCCGATGCGGGGCTGGGCGCGGCGCAGCGCTTCGACGCGAGCATGGCGCTTTGTCCCGGCAATGGGCGGGTCAACGCCGTGCGCATCCGCACCGGGAAGCCGGCGCGCCAGTTCCTGATGCGCGTGCTGGGTCCGGCCAACCCCCTGCCCGACCTGTCGGCCAGCGCCACGGCGGCGCGTATCGACGAGGCGGGGATCGGCATCAGTTCCGGCGTGCTGACCGTCACCAATGCGCTGGTGAACAGCGTCAACGACCTGCTGAGCGCGCTGCTGGGGATCAAGCTGCGCCTCTCCACCGCCGATGTCGAGGCGTTGATGGCGAGCCATGTCGATGCCGGCCTGTTCTTCGACGCGCTGGCGCAGCGGGTCGGGGAGAGCGGCAGCTATGGCGCGCTCACCGCGCGCACGGTGGCGCTTCGCGACCTGCTCGCCGCCGCCGCCAGCGCGGCCGACAACAGCGCGACCGCCGCGACCCTGAACCTGCTGGCCGGGCAGGTCGGCAATGGATATGCCGTGCCGCTCAACGGCCTGTTCGGCCTGGGCGTGTGGAAGAACATGCCGGTCGGCGGGGCGGACGAGAAACCGGCCCTGCGCGCCGGGATCAATGCCTATCAGCTCTTTTCCTACGCGGTGCAGGCGGGCAATGGCGCGGTGGACCTGTCGGACGCGGTCGGCACCGTGGCGCCGGGCAGCAGCGTCCTGCTGGCGGCGATGGCGACCGGGCCGATGGACCGGCCCCGCTTCTCCTTCGGTCCGGCGGGGGAGACCGGCGTTTCCACGTCCGCCTTGCGGCTGCAACTGGATGTCGGGATCAGGAATGTCAGCCTGCTGGGCGTTCCGCTGATCGTCGTCAACCTGCCGGTCACGATCGACATTGCGGCGGCGCAGGGGCAGGTCAGCGCCATCGATTGCCCCGACACGGCGGAACAGGCGCGCGACACGCGGGTGACGGTGCAGGCCGGCAGCGGCCTCGTCAACGCCTATATCGGCGCCTTGCCCGCCGGCGCCATGACGCGGCCGATGCCGCCCCTGTCCGCCGCCGACGTGCGTCCGGTCCAGATCGTCAATGTGCTGGGCGTCGTCGCGGTGGACAGCCGCGCGGTGGCGCAGCCGGTCATGGGCGCGAGCGGCGCCGTCGTCTTCGGCCCCGGCGGGCAGGGCCGCATAGGCCGTCCCGGATCGCCCGGCACGCCCGCCAGCATCGGCAACGGGGCGCAGGTCGGGCCGCTGCTGACATCGCTGGTGGGCAGCCTTGGCGGACAGGACGGGTTGCAGGTGACGTTGCTGGGATCATGCCTGCCGATCGTCTGCGACGCGACCCGGGCGCTCGCCCGGTCCCAATTGTCGAGCGCGGTGGTCAATCCGGTCGCCGGGCTGGTCGGCACCACCATCGATCCGCTGGTCACCAATCTGCTCGCCGCGCTGGGCGTCCAGCTTGGCCATGCGACGCTCTGGGCGACGGGCGCGCGCTGCGGGGTGCCGGTGCTGGTGTGAGTTTTCATGGCGGCGCGCGGTTCCCCCTCGCCATGCGCCGCCGGTCCTTTGCGGAGGGGATTGGAGGACAAGCATGAACAAGTTTCTGGGTTCGCTGATCGCGAAGCTGGCGCGGGATGAGAAAGGCCTGACGGCGGTGGAATATGCCGTGCTGGGCGCGGTGGTGGTCGCCGCCATCGTCGCGGTCGGCGCCAATTTCCGCACGCAGCTGGGCGCCGCCTTCACGACGATGTTCAACAGCGTCAATCCGGGCTGATCGGGATGCGCGCGGCGCGGCGGCTGCGGACATGCGAGCGGGGGCTGGCGGCGCTGGAATTCGCGCTGCTGGCGCCTGCGCTGCTGATGCTGGTCTTCGCGGTCGTGCTCTATTCCTTCTACTTCGCCGCGCTGATGGGCGTGCGCCATGCCGCGGTGGAGGGCGCCCGCGCCGCCGTGGCGGGGCTTTCCACGGCGGAACGCACGGCGCTGGCGCAGGGCCGGGCGCAGGCGGTGATCGGCGGCTATGGCACGCTGCTGGCGGCGGGGGGCGGGCCCGTCGTCACGGCAGGGCCCGATGCGACCGGCACGTTCCGGGTGCGGGTCAGCTATGACATGAGCGGCAGTCCGATGATGCGTTATGCGGCCTTCATACCCATGCCCTCCCCCACGGTGAGCGCCAGCATCGTCGTCACCAACGGGAGCTATTGAAGGGAACGCCCCTTAAACCTGTGTTAGCGGCCTTCCGCTTTGGCCCGCCGTCCAGGAACCGGGGGCGCGGTGCGGCGCTTGCATGGGAGTCACGCCCATGAGCAGAGGAGCATCCCATGTCCGTCATCGACAGGATCGTCGCAGCCGTCACGCCGCCGGAATCGGAAGAGGACCGCGCCCGCGCGCGGGAGAAGGCGCGGGCGGCGGCCATGGCGGGGGACTGGCTCGACCAGATCCTCCAGCACCACCAGCAGATCGAAATGGCCTTCAGCGAGGCGGAGGCGGCGATGGACGCATCCAGCCGGACGCGCGCCCAGAGGAAGCTCGCCGCGCTTCTGACCGCCCATTCCAGCGCGGAGGAGGCGGTCATCTACCCGCAGCTTTCCCACGGTCACAAGACGCATATGGCGATGGCCTATGAGGAGCAGCAGGCCGCCAAGGTCCAGCTTGCGCTGCTGGAAGCGCTCGATCCGCTGAGCGAGGATTGGAGCGAAAAGCTGGAGCATATCAGGGGCGCGGTCGCCCATCATGTCTATGAGGAGGAAAATGACCGCTTCCTTCATCTGAAGGAGGAAATTCCCCCGGCGGATCAGGAACGGATGACCGCGCGCTATCGGGAGGAGATGGCGCGTTACGACAGCGGGCTTTAGAGCCAATCGACATTCAGCCCTGACGGCCTGCAAATGACGCTTTTCCGTGCTTCCGGTGCCCACCTACTTTGAGTAGGCTGCGCGCCGGGTCACGGAAAACCGCCATTTTACCTTCGGTGGCCTTCGGCTCGGCTCGTCATCATCTGAATGTCGATCGGCTCTAGGGCGTTTTCCAGGCCGACAGGATCATCGGCCGACTTGGAGAGGGCGGTAGAAAAAAGACCTGAAGCGGCCGATCCGATATAATCGGCTCGGCCGCTTCAGGGTCGGTCCTGTCCAGCCTGTGGCGGGTCAGCCCGCCGAAGGGCGGGGCTGCGCGGCGGCGGCGAGGTGGGCGGGCACGGTGCGGATGGCGGGGGCCCTAGTCATCCGGCGGTAGGTCGCCAGCGCCTGTCCCACCACCTGGTCCATGTTGTAATAGCGGTAGGTGGCGAGCCGCCCGACGAAGGTGACGTCGGTCTGCACCATCGCCAGCGCTTCATAGCGTTTGAAGAGCTGCTGGTTTTCCGGCCGGGGGATGGGGTAATAGGGGTCGCCGTCCGCAGCGGGGAATTCATAGGTGATGCTGGTCCCCGGCACCTGCTGCCCGGTCAGATGCTTATATTCGGTGATCCGCGTGTGCGGCACGTCGGGGGACGGATAGTTCACCACCGCCACCGGCTGGAACCGGTCGACGTCCAGGCTGACATGCTGGAACCGGAGCGAGCGGTAAGGCAGCTTGCCATGGCGATAGCCGAAATATTCGTCGATCGGGCCGGTGAACACCAGATGATCGTGCGGATAGGCGTCGCGCGCCTCGCAATAGTCGACGCCCAGCAATATGTCGATATTGGGATGGTCCAGCATCCGTTCGAACATGCGCGTATAGCCTTCGAGCGGCATCGCCTGGAACCTGTCGGTGAAGTAGCGATCGTCCTTATTGGTGCGCGTCGGCACGCGCGAAGTCACCGCCTTGTCCAGTTCCGACGGGTCGAGACCCCATTGCTTGCGCGTATAGCCCTGGAAGAACTTCTGGTAGAGTTCCCGGCCCACGGCGGAGATCACCACATCCTCCGACGTGCGGACGACCGACACCGGCTCCGCCTGCGCGGCGAGGAAGGCGGCGGCCTCCTCCTCCGTCCCCAGGTCCAGGCCGTAGAGCATGTTGAGCGTGGTCCGGTTGATCGGCATCGGCACCAGCAGGTCGTCCACCGCCGCCAGCACGCGATGTTCATAGGGCCGCCATTGGGTGAAGCGGGAGAGATAGTCGAATATCTCCTGCGAATTGGTGTGGAAGATGTGCGGCCCGTAGCGGTGGATGAGGACCCCGGCATCGTCCAGCTCGTCATAGGCATTGCCGCCGACATGCGGCCGGCGGTCGACCAGCAGCACCTTCCTGCCGCCGTCCGCGGCCAGCCGTTCGGCCATGACGGCGCCCGCGAAGCCCGCGCCGACGACCATCACGTCATAACGCCGCGGCGGGCCGTCCTTCCAGCTGGTGGGCGACACAATGGGATGGGCATGGGCGCCGCGCGAGATCGCTTCCCTGATGAGGCGGCTCATCTGCTGGAAACTCTTGTCCCAGGACATGCCGGCCAGCACCTTGTCCGCCTCCGCCAGCCAGTCGCCGCCCGAGCGGGACAGGGCCAGCGCCGCGTCGCAGGCGCGGATGAAGGCTTCGCCGCGCTCCGCGATGCGCACCGCGCCGATCCCACCGTAATGGCGGATGACGTCGGCGATCGGCGTCGACACGACCGGCTTTCCCGCCGCCAGATATTCGGGCGTCTTGGTCGGGCTGATGAAGCGGGTCGCGTCGTTGATGGCGAAGGGCATCAGGGCCACGTCCCAGCCCGCGACGCAGCCGGGCAGATCGTCATAGGAGCGGCCGCCCAGGAAATGGAGATTGGGCCGTCGCGGCAGGTCCGCCTCGCCGATCTTCACGACCGGGCCGACAATTTCCAGATCCCAGCCGGGGCGCGCATCGGCCAGCGCCGCCAGCAGTTCGACATCCATCCTTTCATCGACGACGCCGTAGAAGCCGAGGCGCGGGCGGGCGTCCTGCGCAGGTTGCGTTCGGGCGGAGCGGGCCTGGGCGAAATGCGCCGCGTCGACGCTGGAGGGAAAGGGATAGACATGGCCGTGCCTGTCCTTCTTCGCTTCATAGAGGCTGTAGCCGCCGGTGAACACCAGGTCGGCCTGGGAGAGCAGGCGCTGTTCCAGCGGCAGCAGTTCGGGCGGCGCGCCCCTGAAATTGGCCAGCTCGTCCATGCAGTCGTAGACGATGCAGTCGGCCATGACATGCTCCGAAAAGGGCAGCATCATGGGGGTGTAGTACCAGCGGACGAACGGGCCGGATTCGCCCGCCAGGAACAGGTCGAGCAGGCCCTTCAAATTCTCCCCATCCTGTTCGCGCGCGCCGTCGGCGGGCAGTTGCGGCGTGATGACGGTGACGCCGCTGGCGGCGCAGACGTCGATATGCAGGTCGGGCTCCGCCAGCTTTTCGACAAGGCAGGGTTCTTCCCAGAAGAGGACGCGGGACTGGGCGGCGAAGCGACTCATCAGGTGCTGGGGACGTTGAAAGACGAATTTCCACCGCAAATGACTGAAGCAGAGGATGGTATGCGTGCCGTTCGACGGAATTGATCCAGATTCATGCCAAGGGGAAGACTGGGGCTGGACCATTATATGCAACCTTTCTGCGGGATGAACATTGGTCAAACCGCGGCGGAGAACGATCCGTTCCTTCTTCTCCACTGATCCAGGTTGCTGGCATGTCGCAATTATCCTGCTTTCACTTGATCGAAGTTCAACGAGCCAAATAATCGCGCCCATCATTGCAACGGAGACCGGAATGACCATGCAGCCGCAGCTATGGGGTGGTCTGGAATGCACCGTGAACCGCGTCCACGACAGTTACCGCGACCAGATCCGCGCGACAGGGCATCAGGATCGGGCGGACGACCTGGACCGGCTGGCGACGCTGGGCATCCGGGCGATCCGCTATCCCGTCCTGTGGGAGAGGGTCAGCCCGCGCGATCCGGACGAGCGCGACTGGCAATGGACCGACGAACGGTTGAAGCGGCTGCGCGACCTTGACATCCGCGTCATCGCCGGGCTGGTCCATCATGGCAGCGGCCCGGCCCATACCGGCCTGCTGGACGAGGGGTTCGCCGCCGGGCTGGCGCGTCATGCCGGGGCGGCGGCGGAGCGCTATCCGTGGATCGCCGACTGGACGCCGGTCAACGAGCCGCTGACCACCGCCCGCTTTTCCGCCCTGTACGGCCATTGGTATCCGCATCACCGGTCCGAACCATCCTTCTGGCTGGCGCTGTTGAACCAGACCGACGCCATTCGCCTGTCGATGCGGGCCATCCGCCGCGTCAGTCCCGGCGCGCGGCTGATCCAGACCGACGATCTGGGCCGCACCTATGCCACCGCCTCCCTTCGGGAACAGGCGGGGTTCGACAATCTGCGCCGCTGGGCGAGCTGGGACCTGCTCTGCGGCATGATGACGCGCGAGCATCCGCTGTGGGAGCGCCTTTCGGGCTTCGGCTTCGCGGACCGGCTGCGCGCCATTGCCGACGATCCCTGTCCGCCCGACGTCATCGGCATCAACCATTATCTGACGAGCGACCGCTTCCTCGACCATCGGCTTCACCGCTATCCCGGGCATAGCCATGGCGGCAGCGACACGCAGCTTTATGCCGATGTGGAAGCCATCCGCGTGCTGGAGCCGCCGCCCCAGGGGCTGGAGGGTGCGCTGCGCGAGGCATGGGCGCGCTATGGGCGGCCGCTGGCCGTCACCGAGGTCCATAATGGCTGCACGCGGGAGGAGCAGTTGCGCTGGATCGCGCAGGCCTGGGACGTCGCCGGCCGATTGTGCGCCGAGGGGATAAAGGTCGAGGCGGTCACCCTCTGGTCGCTGCTGGGCAGTTCGGGGTGGAACAGCCTGCTGACGCAGCCGGGTCATTATGAGCCGGGGCTGTGGGACGTCAGCAGCGGAACGCCGCGCGCCACGGCGCTGCTGCCTCTGGCGCGGGCGCTGGCGCGCGGGGGCGAGCGCCCGATGCTGGCGGAGGGCGCCGGCTGGTGGCAGCGCCCCGTGCGGATCGCCCATCCCGGCGTGGCGCGCCCCGCATCGATGAAGGCGCATCTGGCCGGGCGTTTGCATCCCTCTCCGGCCCGTCTCTCTCCGGCACGGCCGCTGCTGATATGCGGCGCGACGGGGACGCTGGGGCGGGCGATGGCGCGCGCCTGCGCGTTGCGGAACATTCCCTTCGTCCTCACGTCGCGGGGGGAACTGGACCTGTCGGCGCCGGGGACGATCGCCGCCGCGCTCGACCGCATCGCGCCCTGGGGCGTCGTCAACGCCGCCGGCTGGGTCCGGGTGGACGAGGCCGAAACGGCACGCGACGCCTGCCTGACCGCCAATGCGCGGGGGGCCGTGGCGCTGGCGAAGGCATGCGGGGATCGCGGCATCGCGTCGCTTTCCTTCTCCAGCGATCTCGTCTTCGATGGGGAGAAGGGCGCGCCCTATGTGGAGGATGACGCGGCCGCACCGCGCAATTGCTATGGCCTCAGCAAGGCGGAGATGGAGGAAGGGATCGCCGCGCTTGGGGTGCCCAATCGCCACCTGATCATCCGCACCGCCGCCTTCTTCTCGCCCCATGACGATCATAATTTCGCGGTCGCCGTGGTGCGGGCGCTGAGCCGGGGGGAGACCATATTGGCGGCGGAGGACCTGATCGTGACGCCCACCTATGTGCCGCATCTGGTCGCGACGTCGCTGGACCTGCTGATCGACGGCGAGGTCGGGCCGTGGCACCTGACCAATGGCGAGGCGCTGTCCTGGGCCGATTTCGCCCGCCGGATCGCGATGCGCTGCGGCGGCGACCCCTCGCGCATCCGGGGCGTTCCCCACCGGACGCTCGGCTGGGTGGCGGAGCGGCCCGCCAATACGGCGCTGGCGAGCCGTCGAGGGGCGCCGCTGCATTCGCTCGCCACGGCGATCGATCATTTCGCGGCGCATCTGCCGGGGGAGATGGTCCGGGAAGCGGCGTGAGACCGCATCCCGTCCCATGCGGTTGGTCGTTTCGGACCTGTATTATTTCGATTTCATAATCAAAGGGCGCGTTTCCATACTATAACGATCATGTAACGAAGACGGGTTGGGACAATCTTCGAAAAGATCGAAATTTCCTCTTACTCAGATCATATTAATCTTCTTGTCCTATAGATGACCGATGTTAATGGCCGCCTTCAGGGTGACAGTAGAAGCGGGTCTTGAGCGGGTATATGGGCAATCGTTGGACGCCGGAAGCGGCGCATCGCTGGTTCGAACGGCAACCGTGGCTGGTGGGGTGCAATTTCACGCCCTCCAACGCCATCAACCAACTGGAAATGTGGCAGGCGGGCAGCTTCGACCTTGCCACCATCGACCGCGAGCTGGAGCTGGCGGCTTCGGTGGGGATGAACAGCGTCAGGGTCTATCTGCACGACCTGTTGTGGCTGGACGACGCGGCGGCCTTTCTGGACCGCATCGACGCCTTCCTTACGGTGGCGGATCGGCATGGCATCCGCGTCATGCTGGTGCTGTTCGATTCCTGCTGGCATCCCGAACCGGCGCTGGGGCCCCAGCCCCCGCCGCGCGAGGGGGTTCACAACAGCGGCTGGGTCCAGTCGCCGGGCGTCGCCGTGCTCCGGAATCCGGCCGAGCATGCGCGGCTGGAGGATTATGTGCGGGGCGTGGTCGGCCGCTTCGGGCAGGATGAGCGCGTGCTGGCCTGGGACATCTGGAACGAGCCCGACAATGGGCCAGAGGTCGCGCTGTGCGATCCCGCGGCGCTCAGGGCGAAGGCAGACCTGGTCGTGCCGCTGCTGGTCGCGGCGTTCGGCTGGGCGCGGGAAATGCAGCCGATGCAGCCGCTGACCAGCGGCATCTGGCTGGGCGACTGGTCGGCGCCCGACCTGCTCAGTCCGATCCAGCAGGCGCAGACATCGCATTCCGACGTCATCTCCTTCCACAATTACGGCATTGCGGAGGATTTTGCGCAGCGCGTCAAATGGCTGAAGACCATGGGCCGCCCGCTGCTCTGCACCGAATATATGGCGCGGCCGGCGGGCAGCACCTTCCAGGCGATCCTGCCGATCGCGAAGGAGGAGCAGGTCGGCACCTTCTGCTGGGGCCTGGTGAAGGGGAAGACGCAGACCCATCTGCCGTGGGACAAGTGGGAAAACCCCAATCTGGAGGGGCTGAAGGAAAAATGGTTCCACGATATTTTCGATGCGGACGGCACGCCGCATGACGAAAGCGAGGTGGCCTTCCTGCGGCTCATCAACCGGCTGGACGAAGTGACCGCCTGAAGGAGGCTCTCTTCCTGCGGGCGACGGCTCGGGAGAGGCGGCATCGAGAGACGAGAGCGTTTTCCGGGCAGGCAGAATCATCTGCTGGCCCGGAAAACGCGGTAGAACAAAGGCCGGGGGCGGCCGATGATTCTGGCTGCTCTATATGGGGTTGCGATCCACCTTGCGGAGCGCGTCCAGAATCTCGTCAATGGGGATCGGCCGATCGTGCCGCGGCGGGCGCCTGACGGCGGGATTGCCCTCCACGGCATTGGCGTCCGAAGCCCAGGATGCGAGGATCGCGCGCTTCACTTCAGGTTCCAACTGGGGATGATGGGCCACTTCGAAGGGGCCTTGAAAATGGGAGAGGGACATGGGCTTGCCTCCTTTCTTCCAATCCTCTCTTCCTTCCGGCGGCGACCGCCACGCGCCAAATTAGGGACAGGGCGGAGGCTGTTCAAGATGGTTTTGCGGGGCGGGGCTTCGCTAATGATGATCGTGCTTCCATCCTGCCGAGGCAGCTCCGCACCTCCCGGATTGACTGGCCCGCCGCCGCATCCTACCCACAGCGGATCGGCGTTGCCCGACCCTGGGGCGTCGGGGCGGCGAGAGAAACAAAGCCAGACCGCGCACCGGATCACCGGCCGCATTCCGATCATCAGAGTGCAGGAAGGTGCAGGCAGGACAGCCATGGCGGACGGACGGACCATGAACGGGGTGGATCGGCGCGGCCTTATCGCCGCCATGGCGGGGGCGATGTTGCCGGTGCCCGGCTGGGCGCGGGCCGGTGACGGCCACGCCGCCCTGCCCTTCGGCAATGGCGAGCGGCCCTTGGTCCGCTATCCGCAGAAGCGGGCGCTCATCGGCCTTACCGCGCGGCCGCCGCAACTGGAGACGCCGTTGGCGCTGTTCGACGGGCCGATCACGCCCAATGATGCCTTCTTCGTGCGCTACCATCTTTCGGATTTGCCGCTCGACATCGATGCGCGGCGGTTCCGGCTGGCGCTGGGCGGTCATGTCGAGCGGCCGCTGTCCCTTTCGCTCGCGGAATTGAAGCGCGACTTTCCCGTGCAGGAGATCGTCGCGGTCAACCAATGTTCCGGCAATGGGCGCGGCTTTTTCGAACCGCGTGTCGGGGGCGGGCAGCTGGGCAATGGCGCGATGGGCAATGCCCGCTGGCGCGGCGTTCCGCTTCGCGCGCTGCTGGACCGCGCGGGGGTGCGCGCGGGGGCGCGGCAGGTTGCGTTCAACGGGCTCGACAATCCGCAGGCCAACGGCATCCCGGACTTCATCAAGGCGCTGGACGTCGACCATGCCCGCGATGGCGAGGTGATGGTGGCCTGGGCGATGAACGGCGCGGACCTGCCCTTTCTCAACGGCTATCCGTTGCGTCTGGTCGTGCCGGGCGATTACGGCACCTATTGGATCAAGCATCTGCATGAGATCAACGTCGTGGACGCGGCCTATGACGGCTATTGGATGAAGACCGCCTATCGCATTCCCGACAATGATTGCGCCTGCGTCGCGCCCGGCGGCAAGCCGGACAGGACGCGGCCCATTGGCCGGCTCAACATCCGGTCCTTCCTCACCAGCCATATGTCCGGGGCGCAGGTGGCGGCGGGCAAGCCGGTGGCGCTGTCCGGCATCGCGTTCGACGGCGGATCGGGAATCGCGCGGGTCGACATCTCCGCCGACGGGGGCGCAAGCTGGCGGCAGGCCGAACTGGGCGAGGATCTGGGCCGCTACAGCTTCCGGTCATGGCGGTCGGCGCAGAGGCTGGCGCCCGGCCGCCATCGCATGCTCGTCCGCGCGACGGGCCGGTCGGGAGAGGTCCAGCCGTTCGATCCGCTCTGGCAGCCCGCCGGCTATATGCGCAATGTCGTCGAAGCCGTGGAGGTCGTCGCCCTGTGAAAGCGCTGCTGCCCATCGCCCTTCTCGCCGCGAGCGGCGCGGCTGCCGCGGGCTATCGCCTGCCCGACGAACGACCCATTGTCCTGCCGCCCGGCGACGGCGCGGAACTGACGGCGGCGACCTGTTCCGCCTGCCATTCGCTGGATTATGTCACCACTCAGCCACGCGGCAAGGGGGCGCAATTCTGGCAGGATAGCGTCGGCAAGATGATCAAGGTCTATGGCGCGCCGATCGAGCCTGCCGATGCCGAGCGGATCGCCGCCTATCTGGCCGCCACTTACGGCCGGAAGGAGGCCGCCGGGCCTTCATAGAGCGCCGGCATCAATGGTCGCGGGCTTTTTGCGTATACGCAAAGTCGCCTGTTGAGGCTCCGGAAACGATCGCGATCCTATTGCATGACGGGCGCGGCGCGGGCCGCGACGATGGTTTCGCGCAGCCGCGCCAGCAGTTCGTCCAGATCGGCATCCTCCGATATGCTGAGGTCGATGGTCAGGCCGCCGCTTCGACCGGGCCGGGGGCGGCCGATGCGCGCGCCGCCCGCGACGATCGCCATGTCGCGCGCTTCCTCCAAAGGCTGCGGCGTGGCGGCATCGCGCAGCCGGGCCAGCACCGTCGCGGGGGAAAGCATGCGGCCGCCATCCCGCGCGAGCGCCTGTTGCTGTTCCCCGATGGACTGCGCTTCGGCAATCATGCGCGCCCGCTGGTCCGGACGGCGCAGCAGCGGGGTCAGGATTTCGGAATAGCGCACGCGCAATTCATCGGGAGTGGCGAAGGCGTTCACCACCTCCTCCGGCAATTGCGCCAAGGCGAGCAGGCGGCTTAGCTGGCTGTTGGAAAGGGTGAGCGCTTCGGCCATGCGCGATTGCACTCCGCCGTAGAAGCGTTCGACCGCATGCTGATAGCTGCGCGCCCGGTCCAGTTCGCTGATGTCCGCCCGCTCGCGATTTTCGATGTCGGCAAGGCGGAAGGCTTCCTCGTCCGACAGGTCGACGACCAGGGCCGCCAGCCGCATTTCCGGCCGCCCATTATGGTTGAGCCAGTCCACCGCGAAACGGCGGCGGCTGCCGACCAGAAGCTGATAGGGCCGGTCCGAACCCGGCGGATTGAGGCGCACGAGGACGGGGATGCGGTTGCCGCCTTCGCTGGCGATGGAATCGATCAGCGACCGGCAGCCGTCCGCCGTCAGTCCCGGCTGGTCGCGCGGATTGCCGTCCCAGACCGAACATTCGTCCGGCTGGATCGAAATCGTGCCGCGCGATCCCGGCCCCTTGTCCGCGAAAGGCGCGAGCCGCTGGTCGAGGCGGCTGAGCGCCTGCTGATCGGGCGGGCCCCTGCCGGCGGGTTCGTGGGAAAGGGTCGCCAATATGTCGCGGATGAAGCGGGCCATGGATCACTTCCTTTGCGTGAGCAGGCCCACGCAATAGCGGGATATGCACGATTGTGGCGCGGAATCCGGTTCGTTTCGGAGCAATCCCTTTTGCCTAGAAACGCCGTCCGACCGTCAGCGCCGCCGCGTGGACATGGCGGTCGGAACCGAACTCGCCCGCATAGCCCAGGCGGAACGTGGTGCGGTTGTTCCAGGTCGCGCTGATCCCGGCATTCACCAGGCCCGCGTCACGCGCCAGCCGGGTGGGACGCAGCGTGAAGATGGGCAAGTCGCGGGTGGCGAAGCGGGCCTCTATTCGGCTGTCGGGGCGGCTGCGCAGTTCGCGCTGCCATTGCGCCTCGACCGAGGGGCGAAGGGTCCAGCCGCCTTGCGTCGCATTGGCGGAGATGCGCGCGCCCAACGCGCCGCGAAGCGATCTGGTGCGGAAGGCGGCGACCTCCAGCGCGGCGGGTCCGCCATTTTCGACGAAGCCGCTGACATCGGCATAGCGATGGTGCAGGCCGGCGAAGGGCTGTATCCGGACCGGGCCTGCGCGCAGCATCGCGCCCGCCTCGCCCGATGCGGCCCAGCCGTCGCCGTCCACGGGCGCCACCAGCCGCCCGGTAAAGCCCGCCCAGCCGATTTGGCGCCGCAGCTTATATTCGGAGAGCGTATAGGCCGCCGTCGCGTCGACATAGAAGCGGCCGTCGCTATAGCTGGCATAGGAACCGATCTGGCTGTTGAACTGGCTGATGCGGGGGCGCCGCGCCGGGTCGAGCCGCGCATCGATGCCGTCGATGCCCAGGGTCGCGCCGACGATGAGGCCGGGCACGGGCTTCACATCGACGGCGAAGCGCAGCGACCGGCTGTCGGATTCCGCTTCGGGGCGGTCGACGCGCGCCTTATAGCTCGCCCGCTTTATCCCTCCGCTCAGCATCATGGTGATGGTGCGGTCGCCGCTGGCCGGAACATCGGCCGGCGCATCGATGGCGATGCTGCGCCGTTCGGCCAGCCAGGAGCGGATTTCCCGGTCGGCGGCGTCCATCGACTGGATCGACAGGCGGGGCAGCAGCGAATAGCTGCGCGGCGAGAGCTGGCCCAGCGCATCGGCACGCGCCGCGGCCGTCGGCAGGGCGTCGATCGATGCGAGCATGGCCGCGCGGTCGCCGCCGGGTGCGTGCGTCGCCGCGTCCAGCATCGTTCCCACCGCGGTTTCGCCCGGCGTTACGGCATAGGGCGCGTAGGGACCGGCCATGGCGGGCTGGGCATTGAGCAGCAGCAGGGCCGCAGCGCCATCGATCAGGCGGCGGATGAAGAAAAGGCGGTTCGGCAAGATGATATTCCCCTTTGGCGAAGATTTTTGCGTGAACGCAAAGCGTGCCGGCCTGCGTTCGGAATCGGTTTGAGGAGGCAGTGCGCCCACTGCCTCCTCGCCCCCGCCCTTCCCCCGGGGGCTATGGGGGAGAGCATCGTCGGCGTGCGGCCCGCCATGCATGAGGACCATGGCGGGCCGCGCCGCCGCGTCAGTTGCCGCCCCCGAGCAGCCCGCCGAGCAGGCCGGTCACGGGCGCCGTGGCGGAACCCGATCCGGTCGCCGGGGCCAGCGCGCCGTTCAGCAGGCCGGTGACGGGGGCCAGGGCATTGCCGCCGGTCCCCTCCCCTGCTCCCAGCAGGCCGCCGGCCAGGCCGGTCACGGGCGCGAGCGGGGAACCGCTTTCTCCTCCGGGCAGCGCCGGGGCCAGGCTGTTGACGGTGTCGAGCAGGGGCGCGGCGACGCTGTCGACCGTGCTGGTGGCGGCCGCGACCACGGGGGCGACGGCGCTGGTGACCTGAGTGACGGTCGCTTCGGCCTGCGGGCCAAGGAGACCCCCGGCCAGGTTGCCGACCGGTTGCAATCCGGCCTCTACCCCGGCCGCGGTCGTCGGCACGGCGATGTCGACCAGATTGCCCTGCGTCAGGACATCGACCGTCGCCAATTGTCCGGCAGCCGCGCCGCCGTCCGACGGCAGCAGGTTGACCCCGACAAGCGTGCCGGGCGTAGAGGCGCCGGTCAGGACATTGCCGCCGACATTCGCGCCGACAAGCGGTCCGCCCAGTGCGGCGGAAGGATCGCCGCCGACGCCGCCCAGAGCGCCGGTCAGGCCGCCCACCGCATTTTCGACCAGCCCCGTCACGGGCGCGAGGACGCCATTGTCGCCCACCAGCGGACCGGTGACGGGCGAAAGCGCGCCGTTGACCGTATCGAGCAGCGGCGTGGTGAGCTGGCCGACCGTCGAGGTGACGGCCGCCACCGTGGGGGAGAGACCGTCGGTGAGCTGCGTCACCGCTTCCCCCGCCGGTGCGCCGAGCAGGCCGCCTGCGAGCGTGCCGACCGGCGCCAGCCCCTGCTGCACGCTCTGGGGCGTGGTCGGCAGGGCGAGCTGGGCGACGGTGCCGTCGCCTGTCAGCAGATCGACGGTGGCCACGCTGCCGGTCGCCTGGCTGTCGCCCGGCAGGACGTTGACGCCGATCAGCGATCCGGGACCGGTGGGCCCGACCACCGGCAGATTGCCGATGGAAGCCCCGATGATCGATCCGCCGCTGGTGGGGCTGGTCGGACCGGTGGGTCCGGTGGGTCCGGCAGGACCAGTCGGGCCGCCGGGACCGGTGGGTCCGCCGGGGCCGGTCGGGCCAGTGGGTCCAGTGGGGCCGCCTGGGCCGGTCGGACCGCCGGGGCCCACGGGACCGGAGGGGCCGGTCGGGCCTGCTGGGCCGGTTGGGCTGGTGGGACCGGCGGGGCCGCCCGGACCCGTGGGGCCGCTGGGACCGGAGGGACCGGACGGGCCGGATGGACCCGAGGGACCGGACGGGTTGGTCGGGCCGGTGGGACTTGTCGGACCTGTCGGGCCGCTGGGACCGGAGGGGGACTGGCCGCCGCCCGCCCCTATGTCGAAGCCCACGCCGTCGGCGCAGGCGCTGAGCAAAAGAAGAGGTATCGCCGTGGCGCACAGCAGATAGTGCCGTCCCGACCGGACCGATCCATAACGTGGCATTGCAAGACTCCCTGTTTTCCTGCGAGCAGATCGCAACGGGAGCAAGTTAGGCCCGGCAGTCCTTATCGCCGCGTCAAGAAGAAACCGGTCTGGTCAGAACGGCCGGCTTTGCCGATATTGGTCCCGGTTCAGCGCGCAAAAGCCTGTTGCCGCCTGCGCAAAGCTGGTCGAAAGATCAGGGAATCCGCATATCCGGCGGCTTTTGGCGGCATCCTTAAGGTCCCTCGTCCGCAAAGCCGGGTTCAGGGCAAGCAAATCGTCCTTCGCGGAATTGCTTCCGATATGGTCCATTTTCCTTCGAAGCGGCGACGGAAGGCATGGGTTGCGGCTGCGGTCGGCGCGCATCCATGCGGGCCGCGCCGATCGTGGTTCGATCGCCGGAAGATCAGAGATCGGAGGATCGGACCGTCAGCGGCGGCTTAGAGCCAATCGACATTCAGATGATGACGAGCCGAGCCGAAGGCCACCGAAGGTAAAAGGGTGGTTTTCCGTGACCCGGAGCGCAGCCTACTCAAGGTAGGTAAGCACCGGAAGCACGGAAAAGCGTCATTTGCAGGCCGTCAGGGCTGAATGTCGATTGGCTCTAGCGCCACCGGGGCCCTTCGATCCAGCTCACCAGGCTGCGGCGGACGCCTCTGGTCACCGGCAGGACGCGATGCTGGAGGAAGGAGGGGAAGATCAGCATGCTGCCGCGTGGCGCGAAATTGACGCCCGGCTGCTGAAGGCCGAAAAATTCGAAGGCGCCGCCCTCATACTCATCCGGGTCGGACAGTTGCACCACCACCGACAGCTTGCGGTCGAAGGGGCGGGAGGATTCCAGCCACACATCCTGATGCCAGTCATATTTGCCCTGAGCCCGCCCATGATATTCGGTATATTGCAGTTCATAGGGGCCGGCGATGTCGATCCCGAAATTGGTGCGGTTGGAAGAATGGACGAACTGCATCAGCCGGTCGACAATGTCCTTGTCGCGATGAACGTCCAGCCAGCTTATGGTGGACGAGCGATATGCATGATCGCTGCGCACCGCCTGCGCGAAGCCGACGGTCGCGCTTTCCGGCTGATAGAGCGCCGCGCGCTTGACGATGGCGTCGCATTCGGCCCCGGTCAGGGCCGAGGGCCATACCTCCCACACATTGTTCATGTCTTGCTTCCCATTTTCTTGTTTTTGCGTATTCGCAAAAGGACGGATCAAAATGCCCGCCCCACCCCGAAGAAAAACCGCGCCTTGCGGCTGAGGGTCGGGTCGGGCCGCTTGACCGGCACGGCCACTTCCGCGCTGACCCGCCATTTCGCGCCCAGGCCCAGCCGCAGCCCGCCCCCCGCCGATGCAAGGCTGTAGTCCCGCGCCGCGAGGCGGTAGGCGGGCCGCGCCGTGCCATGCGCCAGCGCACCGTCAAGCGCGACGAACAGCGCGCTGGCCTTCAGCACAGGCGACCGGGCGGGCAGCGACCAGGAGAGTTCGGCGCTGCCGGCAAGGGCCTGTTCCGCCGTCAGCGTTCCGGTGCGAAAGGCCATGCCCGCGCCCCGGCCGCCCAGCGGAAAGCGCTCCGTCACCGGAAGATCGTCTTTCGAATATTGGCCCTTGACCGAAGTCCGGAGGCTGAGCCTGCTGCTGATCCCCTTCACTGCGATGGCCTGAACATTGACCTTGGTGAAGCCGGTTTCGGAAAAGCCGGTGAAGGGCCGGGCGCCCAGCGCGTCGATCCCCTGGCTGACGACCGTGGAAACCGCATAGCCGTTCCTTGCGTCGGCGCGGGACCAGGAGGCCCCCAGGCGCAGCGCCCGCGACCGGTAATCCCCGAAGCGGATGTCGAGGAAATAATTGTCGCTGTCGATGCCGTCGAGGGACGCCGTGACGGACAGTTGGGACTTTGTCGACCGCAGCACGGGATAGCTGAGCGTCAGGCCGGCCAATGTCGCCTCACCCGTCGTCCTGCTGTCGCGCGAACGGGTTTCGACATGGGCGGCCTGCGCGGCCAGGGTCAGGCCATTGCTGCCGATGGGCGTGCTGTGGCTGAGCGAATAATATTGATAGCGGTCGGGATAGAAGGGCAGGTAGCCGGCGATGCGCGTGCTGTCGCCTTCGCGCGCAAGGCCGTTGACCGTGACCGACATCTGCGCCTGCACGCCCTGCACGACATTGCTGACCCCGCTATTGTCGATCGTGAGGCCGATCTGCACCTGCTTGCGCTTGACGATGAGGTCGATCAGGAGATCGCCGGGCGCGCCCGACTGGCGCAGCCGGGCGTCGACCGTCTGCCCCGGAATGTCGCGCAGCAGCGCCAATGTCCGTTCCAGACGGCTCCTGCGCAGCGGCGCGTCCCGCATCAGCCGGCGCATATGCGCGGCGATCAGCCCGGCGGGCATGCTGGACGACATGCCCGCGAGGCGATAATCCCTGACCCGCCCCTCGACCAGACGGACGGTCAGGACGCCGCCGCCAGGCAGCTGGGGCGGAATGGAGACGGAATAGAAGGCGATGTCGCTCTTCGCATAGGTCGCACTGATCGCATGAGCGATGGCCTGGAGCGTTTCACCGGTCAGCGGCCGACCGATAAAGGGGGAAGTGGCGGCATCGAGCCGGGATTTGGGCAGCGTCGTTCCGCTATAGATAAGCCGCGTCAGCAGCGTCTGGGCCGCGGAGGAAGCCGCGGGCGCGACCTGGACCGAGGGCGCCGGGCGCGGCGCGGCGACAGGCGGAGGCGCGATCTGCGGTTCGAGCCGGTCGGTGCGGTCGCGGTCGATGATCGGGGCGGCGCTTTGCTGGCCGGGCGCTGCGTCCTGCGCCGCCGCAGGGACCGCCAGCATCAGCCCGAGGCCCACCGCGACCGCCCGCGCCGCGCGCCTGCACCACCCCATCCCCGCCATGCTCTGCCGCCACATCGTCCCACGCCATTCCGGCCGCAAGGGGCCGCCGTGCAGGAAGGATGGGAGAAAATGACGCGGCCTTCATCTGCAACCGCGACCGGATCGGTTCTATCCGCAAGCTTTTGTAAAAGGGCTGCGCCGGGCCAAAGTCCCGCCCTTGGCGGTCCACCCCCGGCACGGCGCGGGCGGGGCGCGCGACAATTGCGACCATTTTGGCGGAACAGCCGCCCGGAGGGCCCTTTTCACGGGCGAAATGCCTGCTCGTGCGGCGGATCGGAACCCGGGCGGAGGAGTTGCCGCCGGCGGGAAAGGCGGCCCGAAGGCTCCGGTCGGGGTCATTTTCCCATCCGAAAGCGCCAATAACGCGATTTTACTGCCGATTTTCGCTGTTCGCCGGTCGCAAAGGGGCTAGTTGAGCGCGAAGAGACAGGTTAAGACCATCCGTCCACGAAAGGGAGATCATCATGAACAATACTGAACTCGCCGAAGCACTGGCCGCCGACCATGGCCTGACCAAGGCCGACGCGCGCAAATATGTCGACGGCGTCTTCTCCGCCATCGCCGGTGCCGCCGCGAAGGGCGAGGAAGTTTCGCTGAACGGATTTGGCAAGTTCAAGGTCAAGGACCAGCCCGCTCGCGAAGGCCGCAATCCGTCGACCGGCGCCGTGATCCAGATCGCCGCCTCGAAGAAGCTGACCTTTACCCCGGCCAAGGCCGTGAAGGACCAGCTGAACGGCTGAAGACGATCTTCGGCGGCCGCGCCTGGCCGCCCAAGTCTTCATCGATGCAAGATCGGAAGGATCGGCCCGGACGAACGGGCCGCCATCCCTTCCTTGATCGAATGGCGCGCCCCTGTCGTACCGGCGGGGCGCGCGCCAGTCTGGCGGGATGGACCCCCGCCCTGCCCTTTTCAGACATATGCGCGATCTTTGCCGGGTGCGTCGCACGCGGCATGGACGTTCGTCGCGAAGCGTTCGCCCTGAACGATGCGCCGTCCGTGGCAGGGCATTCCGACATGGTGCGATATGAAGCCGGCGCCGGGAATTGCGCGCAACGCAATCACATCGCCGCGCTTCGCATTTGCCATTGGAAGTCCGGCGCGCCATTTGGCGGGTGCCTTTCAGGCATCCTCTCCTAAACTCAGTAGGCCGGTCGAAAGACCGGCCTTTTTTTTGTGCAGAACAGGTTTCGCTGTCGACAAATATTGTCGCCCGCCGGTCGAACACTGGTACTGGGCAGGCGAATATAGATGAGCGCCCTGCCTATGCTGTTCAAGGCGCCCTGCCTTCGCGCCGTTGACTGGCGAATGATATGGCGAAGATGGTTCCACCCCGGCGGACGGAATTGCGCGGTCAGGCTGTCCCATCTCGAAACAAAATGAGCTTGTTTGTTCCTGTTCGACAGCATGCGGACGGGCTGTCAAGTCGTTTCGGATTTACATTTAACGCAAAACCGCGCAAAAGGCCGCTTCTATTACTCAAAGATGGGAAGCGGGGCCAATGTCTGAAAACAACCAGCCTGACATCACGACGCTCACTGTTCAGCTGGTGAGTGCCTTTGTCTCCAACAATAATGTAGCGAGCGAAGGTCTTGCCGACCTCATTCGGACCACGCGTCTGGCCTTGACTGATGATCTTGCCGCAAAGCCCCAGGAGGAGGCGGCGCCGACTTACACGCCGGCCGTGTCGGTCCGCAAAAGCCTGTCTTCGCCCGAACATATTCTGAGCATGATCGACGGCAAGCCGTACAAGACGCTGAAGCGCCACCTGGCCAGCCATGGCCTGTCGCCCAATGACTATCGCGAACGCTATGGCCTGCCGAAGTCCTATCCGCTGGTCGCGCCCAACTATTCGGAAGCGCGGCGCGCCGTCGCGACGAAGCTTGGCCTTGGCCGCAAGCCGGTGAATGCCAAGAAGCCGGCCGAAGCGGCTCCGAAGGCGGCCGCTGCTCCCAAGGCTGCGCCTGCAACGGCAGCACCTGCAAAGGCAGCGCCTGCCAAGCCGGCGGCGGCCAAGGCCCCTGCGAAGACGTCCGCTCCCAAGCCTGCGGAAGCGAAAGCCCCGGCGGCAAAGGCCCCTGAGGCAAAGGCGCCCGCAACGAAGCCTGCCGAGGCGAAGCCGGTTGCTGCCAAGGCGCCCGCCGCCAAGGCTCCGGCTGCCAAGCCCGCCGCATCGCGCAAGCGCCTCTCCATCGCTACGCCATCGGCGCCCGCGCCGAAGAAGGACGCTGCCGCTCCGGCTGCTGCCAAGCCTGCGGAAAAGGCAGCGGCGGGAAGCAAGGCGGCAACGCCTGCCAAGGCGCCCGCCAAGGCCGCTCCCAAGAAAAAGCCGGCAGCCAAGTCCGCCAAGGCGCCTGTGGCCGAAAAAGCCTGATTGTACGTCTGGCCGGTTCGGACGATCCGGACCGCCGACCAAGATCACGCCCCGAACGACGCAAATGTCGTTCGGGGCGTTTTCCTTTCAAGGATGCGGCCGATGAGGGCTGGACTTTATTGATGGCGGCGGGGTCAAGGCTATCGGAAAATCGCGCTGTGCAATCGCAATTACCGGGAGGCGGCGAGAATGGTGGCAGCGGCTTGAACTGTTGATCTATCCATCTCCATTACCACAATTGAGACGCCCTTGCCTTGCGATGCAATGTTCGAGCTTTGCCAGCAATGCAAGATGATCCGATGGGTGAAAGTCTTCGCTGGATGATATCGCTCCGTGCCTCTCGGGATAACGGGCTCTTCGATTGGGATGCCCTATAATGGTCATGGACGGGCTTTGGTCGTGCCTGACTCCGTTTTGCGATTGTCAAAGGCCGGATGCCGGTGAAGATTGCTGCACTGGATCATGAATATATCCCATGATCCTCTGCGGGGACTTTCAGTTGTCCGGTCGATCAGGCGGTGCCCTTGCCTGCTCCCGTCGGGGGCGATCGAATATAGGCCGGGCGTGTTGCGGCATCCGTTCCTGTTCCTTTGATATGATGATGAGTTTCTCCGCAGCAGGTCATCGTGGGGTGAATCGATGCCGCCCTATCCATCGCGTGCGGCTCTATGACGTTCGCGATCCCCAGCAGGATAGGAGCTACGGCAGCCGGCGCATTGTTCCTGTGGGACGGGAGAACAGATCGATGGGCCTAGTGCCTAAAATTTGGGCAGGCTGGGAAGCTCTCTGAAAGGCAAAGGGCGGTGTCGATGAGCTTGTCTATATTTGACTGCCCACCGGTGCCTGACGGGCTTCCCAGGGCAAAATAGCACTATTTCCTCTTTTGTTCCCGTTTTGCGGATCGGTTGGATGCCCTCCCCTTTCGCCTTTACCCGACGGACGTGTCCGAGAGGGGCGTCGTCTTATTTCAGGGCTTTTGTTCGGGTCCCCACTTTGGATGTTCGATTGACGCTGGCGGGCGTTACTGCATTATGGCATAAGAAAGAGCGTGGCCATTCGCCGTCGATCAGACGGAGCAGCTGCCTTCCCCACCATCATAGCATATACAACCAACTCGCCTCTTTGGTTGTAGTCCATCTTGCGCTATCCATGGGAAATGCAGGATTTTTCAGCTTCGCCGGATCATGCCCTGCTTCTTCTCGGGCAGCTCGACGGGCGGCTTTGCAACAGCCCGGCGACCGATGTCTGGCTGGCCAGGGCAAGGCTGAAGGGCGCCTCCATGCTGTCGGGCTTTGCCGGCGTGCCGGTGTCGGTTGCGGAGCTTCAGAACTGGATTTGCGGGCGGACGCCGCCGCCGCGCCATAGCGAGGGGCTCAACGATCCGCTTTCCGTCGCCGCGCTCTTCCATTTTGCGCTGTCGGCAGGCGATGACCGGGACCCGGTCGCGCGCGCGACCCTCAACATCTCCCGCACCTTGCTTGACGACCGCAAGGAGGTGGGATTGTGGGCGCCCGAGGATCTGGTCCGCTTCGGCCCGGCGTGGCGCATGGCCCAGATGCTGCTGGACGCCCCCTACGCTGCCGGCACCCTGCCGGCGGTCGCGCAGCGGCTGATCGATGCGAGAGGGAGCCTCGATACGCCCGTCACCGAGGGGCATCTGGTGACGACGGCCGACGGGCGGCAATGGCGCATCGATCCGCGACGGTTTGATATGGGCTGGGTGCTTGCCTGCCACCTTCCCGGCGCCTTCGTGGCGGCGGGGCTCAGCCTGCGTCACCTGCCCTGCCTTGTCGGGTTGCCGCGCTTCCTGCCGGACGATGCCGCTTCTTTGGCGGGAGAGATTGCCGCCATGGTCGCGCGCCAGGCGGCGCAGGGGTTGATAGAACTGGATCGGCTGGAGGCGAAGCTGGCTCGGCTGCCGGTGGAACTGGAGGTGACGCGGCGGAGCAAGGCCCCGTTGCTGATGCGGCTTGAGCTGGCCTATCCGGGGCTGAGCAAGATGGCGGTCGCGCGGCTGCTGGGCGTTTCGCACCAGGGCGCGACGAAACTGGTAGCGCAGGTCGAAAGACTGACAGGGCGGCATTAGACGGCGCTGCCCAAGGCTTCTCATCCAGTTTCTTGCCAAAAATATGTCTCGCCCAGGTTATAAGGTTTCTAGGAAAGTTAAAGAGTTACTGGGCGGGGATGCGGGAGGCGAATCGCCATAAGAGCACGAGTCGGCGTTGGATCGCTGTTCCCATAGGATCGTTGGTCCGTTCCTATAGTGTCGACGCTGGCGTTCCTGAAATGTCGGGGAAACGTTCCTAAAGGGGCGAAGGGTGTTCCCGGAGTGTCGAAGCATGCGATTTGCTGTTGTCGGTGGGTGGGGGATTGAATCATATTGGAGGGGGGTGTTGGAAAGGACGTTCAAATTCCGGGGCGGATTGAGGTCCGCTATCGGGGTGTTTGACGGGTTGTCCTTTCCCATCAGCGCTACCCGACACTTCGGGAACGCCCTCCCCGGCATTTCGGCGTTGCATGGGCATGGGGTGCGTCGGCTGAATTGCAGGGTCGGGATATGGCGCGAGTTTTGGGCCGGTTTTGGTCAAGCGGTTTGGCCTTTTGGGATGCGGCTCGGCATCGCAGGGCCGGTTTTCTGCTTGAAAGGATGTGACGACCTGCGTCCGGTTAATGCAGCGCGCTCTGGAGCGATTTCCAGGCGACCGGTTCCGAATCTGGCGGGAATCGCGGAAGACGGGGAATGTGGAGCGGCGACCTGATGGAATCGGAGCGAAACCCGCTCTGGAGCGCGCTGCGTTAAATCATACGCAGGCCGCGCGCTCCAGGCTTTTGTTGTCGTATCCTTTTAAGCGCAAAACCGGTTCCCGCTTTTGCGCACGATGCTCTAGAGGCGGTGGCGGTTCTTCTCGTGGAAGCGGCGGACGAAGCCGATGAACGCCTTCTGATAATTGACAGGCGTGCGGGTGGGGTCGGCTTCGAGCCAGTCGCGAAACTCCTGATGGAGCGTCTGATAGTCCCAGCCGGGATAGTCGGCGCGCAGGGTCGCCATGGTCGCGTCCGTGATCTCCCCGGCGCTGGCCTTGGCGGACATTCCGGCCAGGGTCCGGCGGATCATGCTGCCGGCATCGACCAGCATGTCGGCGTCGGTTGGTGCGGGGGACGGCGTTGTCTTGGGAGGGGTGGATTGCGAGGCCGTCGCCGGTCGGCGGGCGACGGTTGCCGGGAGCGGATCGGCCTGGGGGCAGCGGCGCATGCGGAGCGACGGTTCACGCTTGCCGTCGGGCTGTTCCAGTTCGACCGTATAGCCGGGCAGGGGATCGCGTTCGGCGATCTTGGCGATTTCGAATTTGAAGCGGCGATAGGCGCCTTCGGCCCCAGACTTTTCGAAGAGGGTGGGCATGGAGATGGCGAAGCCCCCCTCCCCTGCCCCGCCGGCATGTTTGCGCGCGACCTTGTAGAGCCAGCGTTCGCGGCCGCCGGTCAGGTCGAAATAGGCGCGGTCGATGCTGAGCACCCCGCCCTGCATCAGCACGCCTTCATAGAACCAGTTGCTGAGTTCGATGGTCATGCCGCGGGAGCGTTCGGTGCGTTCGTCGACCAGTTGGGTCCAGCCGTCGAGCCAGCTGAAGGTCGCTTCGCGGCGGTTTTCGGCGCGGATGTTGGTCTTGATCGTGGTGGAGACGAGCCGGTCGAGCGACTGGCCGAGCAGTTCATAGGCGCGGCCGGTCGTCGGGCGGTGGATGGCGCGCAGCAGGTCATAGGGCATGAGGTGCAGCTTGCGCGGGATGTCGTTGAGGCCGCGGCGCGCCATGTCGGCCAGGACGGAGGCGCAGTAGATCAGTATGTCGGCATCCCAGATGGTGGCCATGCCATAGTCCGGATTGGCCGAGACATGGACCCAGGCCTTGCCGTCGGGGGAGGTGTAGTCGATCGGCTTGACCCGCTTGGACTTGGCGAGGCTGAAGAAGGGGCGCTCCATCATCTCGCGCTGGTCGCGCAGGGGCATGTCCGCGATATAGGGGAGGAAGAGTTCGAACTGGTCGGTGATCTCGGTCCTGGAAGCGCGGGTCATGGGCGGGTCCTGAAGATGAGCGTCAGCCCATGGCGTGATGCGGCAGAGGAGGGGAGGGGCGCGCGGGGGCTATTCCAAGAACGTTCCGGAGAATGGACGGGAGTTATGGAATGAGGGGCGCATGTCGGGATGGGAGCCGATGCGTGGCTGCGGCCGTGCGGCGACCAGGCCAAGCTGGCGGCGCTGGCCGGGGATGCCGGCGAGGGCGGGCTGGTGGCCGGGGGGATGG
>NZ_JAINEZ010000077.1:0-25713 GCF_019873065.1 Sphingobium sp. PNB | reverse complement strand
CACGCTCCTTCGCCGCCAGGGCTTCCCATCCCCCTCCCTCAAGGAAGAAAGGAATGTCCTGCACTGATCATCAATCCCCATGCCACATCAAGCAGCACCGCACATCACCGCCACAGCCCAAGCAGCAGCGCCACCATCCCCCGTTCATCCGCCGCCGTCGCCACCCGCGGCGCGCCATAGCCCCGGCACTCCAGGCAATCGGCCCGCACGCCCGCGCCGCTCACCAGCGCGCGCACATCGGCGACGGCCTGCAAAGCCCAGTTCCGCTGCACGATCGCCTGCCGCCCGAGCAGGTCGCGCCCGACCATGGCTGACGGGGCCCCGGCATCGTCCTCATCCTCCCGATCCATGATCGACTGGACGAATTCGGCGAACTTGTCCGGTTCCTTGGCAATGCGATAGGGCCTGGCCTTGGCCGGATCGATCTTCGCCAGCTTCGCAGCCTCGGCAATCGCCTCTTCCAGCCCGCCGAAGCGATCCACCAGGCCGATCTGCCGCGCCGTGCCGCCGTCCCAGACGCGGCCCTGCGCAATGGCATCGATCTGCTGGGGGGGCTTGCGGCGCGATTGCGCGACCAGCCCGACGAAGCGAGCGTAAATATCCTCGACCCCCATCTGCATGATCCGGTCGAACTCCGGCGTGGTGCCCCCGGCAATGTCCGGCTGGCCCGACAGCGGCGTCGTCTTCACGCCGTCGGTGGTGACGCCCATCTTCGCCAGAGTGCCCTCGAAGCTGGGTATGATGCCGAACACGCCGATCGAACCGGTGATCGTATCCGGCTCCGCGAAGATCACATCGGCCGGCGTCGACACCCAATAGCCGCCGCTGGCCGCCACATTGCCCATGGACACCACCACCGGCAGACTTTCGGACTTCGCTTCCATGATGGCGCTGCGGATCTTCTCCGACGCCATCACCGATCCGCCCGGCGAATCGACCCGGACCACCAGCGCCTTCAGGTCCTTGTCCGCCAGCGCCTTGCGCAGCAGCGCCGAAATCGTGTCGCCCGCCGCCGTGCCCGGCCCCGCCTCGCCATCGACGATGTCGCCCGCAATGGTCAGCACGCCGATCTCGCCGTCATTGGCGGGTTTGTGCGCCCTCATATAGTTTTTAAGATCGATGGCGGCGAAATTCCCGGCCCTGTCGTCCGGCGCATCGCCCGCAACCTCGGCCACCCGCGCGCCGAAGGCCGCTTCGTCGCCCACCCGGTCGACCAGCCCGGCGCCCAAGGCCGCCTTCGCCAGATTGCCGCCAGCCGCCTCCGCCAGAGCCGCCGGATTGCCGACATAGGCCGCCAGCCGCGCCCTGGGCCGCGCCTTGGCCACTTCCTGCCGCCAATCCTCCCACAGCGCATCGGCGAGCGCCTGATTGGCCTGCTTCGCTTCCGGCGACTGGCCGGTCCGCGTGAAGGGCTCGACGAAGCTCTTGTAGGTGCCGACGCGATAGACATGGGTGTTGACCCCCAGCTTGTCGATCAGCCCCTTGTAATACAGCCCCGATCCGCCGCGCCC
Source organism: Sphingobium sp. PNB (assembly GCF_019873065.1). NCBI lineage: Bacteria > Pseudomonadati > Pseudomonadota > Alphaproteobacteria > Sphingomonadales > Sphingobiaceae > Sphingobium > Sphingobium sp. PNB. The sequence continues at coordinate 24,202 of NZ_JAINEZ010000077.1, read as the reverse complement.
GGTGATCGCCACGCCGCCCAGCGGGTCCACCCAGCTTTCGCTCGCATGCGCGGCCAGTTGATAGCTGTCGTCGCTGTAGATGGCCGCATAGGCGAAGACCGGCTTCTTCGCCGCGCGCACCGCGTCCAGCGCCTTGCCCACCCGCGCCAGCGCCACCTGACCGCCGCCCATGAAACCATCCAGGTTCAGCACGACGGCCTTCACCTTCCTGTCGTCCCTGGCGGCATCCAGTGCGGCAACGATGTCGGCCAGCCCATATTCCTTCGCCCGGTCGCTCCCGCCCGACAGCAGCGCCATCGGATCGATTTCCGACGGCTGTTCGACGATGGTCCCGTCCAGTTTCAGCAGCAGCGCGCCGCTGCCGACGCTCTGCGCGGGCTTGGGCGACCAGGACAGGGCGGCATAGAGCGCCCCGAAGAACATCAGCAGGAACAACAGCACCAGCCCGTCCTTGATGGCCACCAATATGCGCCACACGCCCTTCACAAATGCCAAGTTGCCGGTTCCTTCCTTCAGCTTCTGCGTGGGCTATCCCATCGACGGACCGACTGCAATGTGGGGGCAGGCCGGGGCCGCGCAAGCTTGCGTCGGATATTTCCCGCGCTATGGGAGGGCGCAATTCTTGGTTTCTCGTGCAGGAGACACGCTTCATGCCCACGCTCGTCCTCATCCGCCACGGCCAGTCGGCCTGGAACCTCGAAAACCGCTTCACCGGCTGGTGGGACGTCGACGTTACCGAAAAGGGCGCGGAGGAAGCCCGCGCCGCCGGCCGCCTGCTCAGGGAAAAGGGGCTGGACTTCGACCAGTGCTACACCTCCGTCCAGACCCGCGCGATCAAGACGCTGAACCTGGTGCTGGAGGAAATGGGCCGCCTGTGGCTGCCGGTCGAAAAGGACTGGCGCCTGAACGAACGCCATTATGGCGGCCTTACCGGCCTCAACAAGGCGGAGACGGCGGCCAGGCATGGCGACGCGCAGGTGAAGATCTGGCGCCGCAGCTTCGATACGCCGCCGCCGCCGCTGGAGGCGGGCAGCGAGTTCGACCTGTCGAAGGACCGCCGCTATGCCGGCATTCCGATCCCCTCGACGGAATCGCTGAAGGACACGATCGCCCGCGTGCTGCCTTATTGGGAAGAGCGGATCGCCCCCGACCTCAAGGCTGGCAAGCGCGTCGTCATCTCCGCCCACGGCAATTCCCTGCGCGCGCTGGTGAAGCATCTCTCGAACATTCCCGACGATGAGATCACCGAACTGGAAATCCCGACCGGTCAGCCCATCGTCTATGAACTCGCCGACGACCTGACCGCCAGGGACCGCTACTACCTGTCGGAACGCTAGAAAGGCCCCTCCCGCAGGGGAAGAAAGAAGCATTGCCCCTCCGCGAACCTCCCGCTAAGGGGCTTTGCTTTCCGCATGATCAGGGAAAGTGCGAAGCGAAATGACCGGGGCACTCGAAGCCGTGCAAGTCGGCATCATCATGGGCAGCCGATCCGACTGGGAAACGATGCGCCACGCGGCGGACACGCTGAAGGCCCTCGGCGTCGCCCATGAATGCAAGGTCGTCTCCGCCCACCGCACCCCTCAGCGCCTCTACGACTATGCCACCGGCGCGGTCGGGCGGGGCCTGAAAGTCATCATCGCCGGAGCCGGTGGCGCGGCGCACCTCCCCGGCATGGCCGCCTCCATGACGCGCCTGCCAGTGCTGGGCGTGCCCGTGGAATCCAAGGCGCTGAAGGGCATGGACAGCCTGCTTTCCATCGTCCAGATGCCCGGCGGCGTTCCGGTCGGCACGCTCGCCATCGGCAAGCCCGGCGCGATCAACGCCGCGCTCTTCGCCGCCTCGATCCTCGCCAACACCGACGAAGCGCTGGCGCAGCGCCTCGACGCCTGGCGCGAAAAGCAGACCAACGACGTAGCGGACACCCCCGAATAAGATGACCATCATCGCGCCCGGCTCCACCATCGGCATATTAGGCGGCGGCCAGTTGGGCCGGATGATCGCCATCGCCGCCGCGCAGCTTGGCTATCGCACGCACATCTACGCCCCGGAATCGAGCGGCCCCGCCGCCGACGTCTCTCCCCGCTGGACGCAGGGCGCCTATGAGGATGCCGACGCACTGGCGGCCTTCGCCGACAGCGTCGACGTCGTCACCTATGAGTTCGAGAATATCGATCCCTCGGCGGTCGAAGTCCTCGCCACCCACGGTCTCGTCCGCCCCGGCGCCCAGGCCCTGCGCGTGGCGCAGGACCGTCTCGCGGAAAAGCGCTTCGTCTGCGACCTTGGCGGCCTCACCGCGCCCTTCGCCCCGGTCGAAAGCCTGGACGACCTCGAAGAGGCGCTGGACCAGATCGGCAGCAGGGCGATCCTCAAGACCAACCGCATGGGCTATGACGGAAAGGGGCAGGCGCGCCTCTCCGATCCCGGCGATGCGGTCGGCGCGTGGAACGCCATTGGCCGCCAGAGCGCCATCCTCGAAGGCTTCGTCACCTTTGCGGAGGAATTCTCCGTCATCCTCGTGCGCGGCGCCCATGGCGACATCCGCTTCTGGGACAGCGCCGCCAATGTCCACAGGGACGGCATTCTCGACAGTTCGACGGTTCCCGCCGGCGCGCGGATCGAAGGCCAGCTTGCCGAAGCCCGCGCCCTGGCGTCGAAAGTCGCCGACGCGCTCGACTATGTCGGGGTCCTGACGCTGGAATATTTCGCCAGCGCCGATGGCCCGGTCTTCAACGAAATGGCCCCGCGCGTCCACAATAGCGGCCACTGGACCATCGAAGGAGCGGTGACGAGCCAATTCGAAAATCATGTCCGCGCGATCTGCGGCCTGCCGCTGGGCGACACCGGCCTCGCCGCGACGAAGGTGGAGATGCGCAACCTGATCGGCGTCGAGGCCAATGACTGGCTGCAGATCCTGTCCGATCCTGCCAATCACCTGCACCTCTACGGCAAGCATGAAGCCCGCCCCGGGCGCAAGATGGGCCATATCACCCGCCTGACCCTCTAACCTCTCCTCCTTCGCCCTGAGCTTGTCGAAGGGGTTCACTTCTCTTTAAAGGGGAGGCGATGGGGGCTTCGAAAGGCTCCGCCCGAACGCAGGATGGGTGTCGTGATCGATCAAATATTGGCCCGAACCGCATGACCAGTCCCACCGCCGAAATCTTCCTCATTCTGGCCCGCGCCGACAATGGCGTGATCGGCCGGGACGGCGATCTGCCCTGGCGCCTGCCCGCCGACCTCCGGCATTTCAAGGCGCTTACCCTCGGCCACCCGATGATCATGGGCCGCAAGACCTTCGACAGCCTTCCCGGCCTGCTGCCCGGCCGCCGCCATATCGTCCTGACCCGCGACAGCGCATGGAGGGGGGAGGGCGCCGAAACCGCCCACAGCCCGCGGGACGCCATAGCCAGGGCCGCATCGCCCACCGTCACCGTCATCGGCGGCGCGGAAATCTACAGCCTCTTCCTGCCTTTCGCCCATCGCATCGAACTCACAGAGGTCCATGTGGATGCGGAAGGCGACACCCGCATCGCCTATCCCGATCCCGCCGACTGGCGGGAAGTCGCCCGGCAGGACCATCCGGCCGAAAATGGCCGCCCCGCCTACAGCTTCGTCACTTTCCTCCGCGCCGCCGCGCATTGCCAGCGGCCGGACGCATCCCTATAGCGCCCCTCATGGAGCGGCTGCACAGCGGCGCCCCGATGCCCGCGCATCTGCGCGGCAGCATCATGGCGCTGGGGAATTTCGACGGATTTCATGCCGGGCATCAGGCCGTGGCCCGCCGCGCCATAGAGCTTGCCCGCGCGCAGGGCAGGCCCGCTGTCATCGCCACATTCGACCCGCATCCGATGCGGCTCTTTCGCCCGGAAACCCCCTGGTTCCGTCTGACCACCCTCGACCAGCGGGAACGCCTCTTCGCCCGCGCGGGCGCCGACGCGATGCTGGTGTTCGATTTCACCCGCGAACTGGCCGCGCTGGACCCGCTCTCCTTCGTTCGCCTGCTGGTCGGCTGGGGCGTAGCCGGAGTCGTCACGGGGGAGGATTTCACCTTCGGCAAGGACCGCGCGGGCTCCACCCGGAGCCTTGCGCAACTGGGCGCGCCGCTCGGCCTTGCCGCCGAAGCCGTACCCCCGGTCACCGGCGCGGATGGGGAGATCATCTCCTCCACCCGCATCCGCAAGGCGCTCCAGTCCGGCGACTGCGCGACCGCCACCCGCCTGCTGACCCGCCCCTTCGCCATTGAAGGCGTGGTCCAGCATGGCGACAAGCTCGGCCGCACCATCGGCTTTCCAACGGCCAATATCGATCTTGGCCATTATCTGCGCCCGGCCTATGGGATCTACGCCGTGCGCGGGCTGCTGGCCGATGGGCGCGTGCTGGACGGCGCGGCCAATCTCGGCATCCGTCCCAGCTTCGATCCGCCCAAGGAATTGCTGGAGCCGCATTTCCTCGACTTCGCCGAAAATCTCTACGACCAGCGGATCGAGGTTCAACTGATCCACTATCTTCGTCCTGAAGCGAAATATGACGGCCTCGACGCGTTGATGGCCGCCATCGCGAAGGATTGCGACGATGCGCGGCAAATCCTTGCGGGAACGCCGCACCTCGCCTAATGCACCGGGCATATTTCTCACCCGTTCGGGCTGAGCCTGTCGAAGCCCTTTTCTTTCCTTGAGGAAGAGCGCGATCGTTCGACAGGCCGGAACGAACGGATTATTTCACCGCCGGACCCAAAATGACCGATCAGCCTCGCCAAGAAACCCAGGATTACAAGAGCACCGTCTTCCTGCCCGTCACCGACTTTCCGATGAAGGCGGGCCTCGCGCAGAAGGAACCGGCGATCCTGGCCCGCTGGGAGGAAATGGACCTCTACGGCAAGCTGCGGGAGCGGCGGAAGGGCCGCAGGCGCTTCATCCTCCACGACGGCCCGCCCTATGCCAATGGCGACATTCATATGGGCCATGCGATGAACAAGGTGCTGAAGGACATCATCGTCCGCAGCCAGTCGCTGCTGGGCTATGACGCGCCTTATATCCCCGGCTGGGACTGCCACGGCCTTCCCATCGAATGGAAGATCGAGGAGGAATATCGCAAGAAGAAGCAGAACAAGGACGAGGTTCCGGCCCAGGAATTCCGCGCCGAATGCCGCGCCTATGCCGACAGGTGGGTGGGCGTGCAGAAGGAACAGTTCAAGCGCCTTGGCGTCATGGGCGACTGGGACGATCCCTATCTCACCATGAAGTTCGACGCCGAAGCCACCATCGTGGGCGAACTGCTGAAATTCGCGGAAAGCGGCCAGCTCTATCGCGGCGCGAAGCCCGTCATGTGGTCCCCGGTCGAAAAGACCGCGCTGGCCGAGGCGGAGGTCGAATATGAGGACATCGTGTCGACCCAGGTCGACGTGGCGTTCGAGATCGTCGAAGCCCCGAACGCGCCCGAACTGGTCGGCGCGCATGCGGTGATCTGGACGACCACGCCCTGGACGATCCCGGTCAATCAGGCTTTGGCCTATGGCCCCGAAGTCGATTATGTCCTCGTGGAAAGCAACGGCCGCAAATTATTGCTGGCCGAAGCCCTCGTCCCCTCCGTCCTCCTGCGTCATTCCCGCGAAGGCGGGAACCCATCTCCCGACGCCGCCTCCACCGCGACGCCTGAGGCAGAAATCCTCTGGCGCGGCAAAGGCGCCGACCTCGCCGGAGCCGTCGCCTGCCACCCCATGCACGCCCTTGGCGGCTTTTTCGCCAAACCCCGCCCGTTCCTCGCGGGCGATTTCGTCACCACCGACGCGGGCACCGGCCTCGTCCACATGGCCCCCGACCATGGCGAGGACGACTTCGCGCTCTGCAAGGCGAACGGCATCAACCCGGTCTTCGCCGTCGAAAATGACGGCAAATATCGGGAGGACTGGCTCTGGCTGGGCGGCCAGGGCAGCGTCATCAACCCGAAATTCGTCGGCAGGGACGGACCCATCTGCACCGACCTGCGCGAAGCCGGCGGGCTTCTGGCTGCGTCCGATGACTTCAAACACAGCTATCCCCATAGCTGGCGCTCCAAGGCGAAGATCATCTTCCGCTGCACCCCGCAATGGTTCATCCCCATGGACCAGAATCCCTCTCCCCTTGCGGGAGAGGGAAGGGGCCCGCTCGCGCAAGCGAGTGGGAAGGGTGAGGGCGACAACGCCGCCACCCTGCGCGAACTCGCCCTCAACTCCATCGAACACACCCGCTGGGTGCCGGAACGCTCGATCAACCGCATCCGCTCGATGGTGGAGGGCCGCCCGGATTGGGTGATCAGCCGCCAGCGCGCATGGGGCGTCCCAATCGCCCTCTACGTCCATCGCAAGACCGGCGACTATCTGGTTGATAAATCAGTCAATGCCCGCATCCTCGAAGCGTTCAGGGGCGCGGGCGCCGATGCGTGGTTCGGCGCCGACCACCAGGCGCTGCTCGGCCCCGATTACGACCTCAACGACTATGAGGTGGTGAACGACATTCTCGACGTCTGGTTCGACAGCGGCTCGACCCACAGCTTCGTGGTGGAGGGCCGATACGGCGAAGGCGTCCGCGCCGACCTCTATCTGGAAGGCTCCGACCAGCATCGCGGCTGGTTCCAGTCCTCGCTGCTGGAAAGCAGCGGTACGCGCGGCCGCGCGCCCTATGACGCCGTCCTCACCCACGGCTTCGCGCTGGACGGGCAGGGCCGCAAAATGTCGAAGAGCCTCGGCAATGTCGTCGATCCGCTGAAGGTCATTGCCGAAAGCGGCTCCGACATCCTGCGCGTCTGGGTCGCCAGCACCGACTATTTCGACGACGTCCGCATCGGCAAGGAAGTGCTGGCCGGTTCGTCCGACGCCTATCGCAAACTCCGCAACACTTTCCGTTACTTGCTGGGCGCGCTTTCCGACTTTTCTGAAGAGGAAAGGCTGCCCGTCGCTGAAATGCCGGAACTGGAGCGCTACATGCTCCATCTGCTGGCAAGGCTGGACGCCGATCTCCGCAGCGTGGTCGACAAGGCGGCCGGCAGCGAGAACTGGCTGGAATTCAGCCGCTACACCCGCGCACTGATGGATTTCGCGAACAGCGACCTTTCGGCCTTCTTCTTCGACATCCGCAAGGACTGCCTCTATTGCGATGCGAAATCGGACCCGAAGCGCCGCGCCTACCGCACCGTGCTCGACACGCTGTTCCACGCGCTGGTCCGCTACGCCGCGCCGATCATCCCCTTCACCGCTGAGGAAGTGTGGCAAAGCCGCTATCCAAATGCCGAAGAAAGCGTGCATTTCCTGGAATGGCCGACCGTCGATGCGGCATGGCTCGACCAGAGCCTGGACGACAAATGGGCGGAGATCCGCAACCAGCGCGATCAGGTCAACGAAGCCATCGAACCGCTCCGCCGCGAAAAGGTCATCCGCTCCAGTCTGGAAGCCGATGTCACCATGGGTGAACTGGTCCCCAGTGACGGTGTGAACTTCGCTGAAATCGCCATCGTCGCCCGCATCGAAATGGGCAAGGGCGACGGCATCGTCGTCAAGCCCAGCGACTGGCACAAATGCGGCCGCTGCTGGCGCCTGCTGCCGGAGGTCGAGGAAGACGGCGCGCTCTGCAACCGCTGCGACGAGCTTTTGTCGGCGTGAGCATGAAGCGCTTGCCAGTGCAGGGGGGGACCAAGTTATGCAGGTTGAGCACTAATTGATGCCAAATTCCGTCCACCATCGCCCTCTGGGCCTGATCGTCGCGACCGTTACGCTCGTGCTCGACCAGCTCGTCAAATATACCGTCACCTATCCCCTCGCGCTGAAAAGCCGGATGGACGACGGCATTGAAATCCTGCCGATCTTCCGCCTGCGCTGGCTGGAAAATCGCGGCGTTTCCATGGGCTTCTTCCACGCTGACACGAACATGATGCGCTGGATACTGGTCGGCATGACCATGCTGATCGCGGGTTTCGTGGCCGTGTGGATGTGGCGCGAAAAGGCGCGTCAGGACGTCGCGGCGCTCGGCCTCGTCCTGGGTGGCGCCATCGGCAACATCATCGACCGCATGCGCCTGGGCTATGTGGTCGACTATGCCGACCTGCATTTCGGGGAGTGGCGGCCTTTCCTGATTTTCAACCTGGCCGATGCAGCCATCACTTTCGGCGTGCTGATCCTGCTTGCGCGGGCGCTTCTGCTGCGCGAGAAGGGCGCAAAGACGGAGTCAATGAACTGATGCGTAAACTGATCCTCGCCGCTGGCCTGATTTCCATGCTGTCCGCTTGCGGCGGTGGCGGCGGCCTTTTCAACCGGTCGCGTCCCGACGAATTTGCCGTTTCGCGCCAGGCTCCGCTTGTGATCCCGCCTGATTTCGCGCTGGTTCCGCCCGCGCCCGGCACGCCTGCCGCCGCGTCGGTCGATTCGAGCAAGGCTGCGATGGACGCCATGTTCGGCGGCCCCGCTGCCCGCAGCCCGGGCGAAAGCGCCACTCTGAACGCTGCCGGCCGCGCCAATGCCGCCGCGGGCATTCGTTCCTCCGCCGGCGATCCGGCGACCGAAGTGGTCGAAAAGGGCGCAACCACCCGCGACATCATCGCCGCCCCCGAAGGCGACGGTCAGGACGCGCGCGCGGCCACTCCGCAATAATCGGAAAAACCGGAATTCAGGGCTGGCTCTCGACGAAATCCTTGAGCCGGCCCAAAGTCCCATCCCATTGACTGCCGACCTTGGCGAGCCAGTCCCTGGCCTCTGCGACACCCTCGGGCCGCAGGCTGAACAGCGCCTCGCGCCCGGCCCTGGTCCGCGTGACGAGTCCGGCGCCAAGCAGCACATCCAGATGCTTGGCCACCGCCTGGCGGCTGATCGGCAACCCATGGCCCAACTGACCGATCGAACGCTCTCCGCCATCGGCAAGCCGCCCGATCATGCCCAGCCGCGTCGCATCTCCCAAGGCCGCGAAAAGTCGGGCTGGGGCAGCGTCAATGCTCGGCATAGTCGCGAATATTCTTCACCTGCTCCGCCCAGCCGCCTTCATTGTCCCGCATGACATTGCTTCGCCGGGGTTCGGGAACCTTGTCGAAGCCGCTTTCCGTGACCGTCAGCCGGGTGCCCAGGGCGGTCGGCTCCAGCACGAATTCGACCAGCGTCCATTCGGACACGGCCACGCCGCTTTCCATCAATTCCTTGTCGCCGCCGGTCGCCGGCCATTCATAGGCGAAGCGCGTCATCGGCTCGATCGCCACGACCCGCGCTTCCCAGCGATAATCCTCATATCCCGGATAGGTCATATATCCGGTCGAAGCCGCCCCTACGGCAAAGGGCTGATCGAGAGCGACCCGGAACCAGCTCCCGAACTTCTCATGATCGATCAGCGCGTCCCACACCCTTTCGACAGGGGCGGCGATTTCGATGGTCTTGGTGATGGAATCAGGCATATAGGCAACCTCCGGATTGCCCATATGCGCTCATAACCTCCATCATGCAACCTTTTGGTTGCTTATCATGCCCGGACTTCGGTTCCGATCCCGGCGCTGTTATGACGCAGGGCCGTCAGCACCGTGTCGACTATGGCGCTCGCGTCCAGACGGGCGTCGGCATATTGCTTTTCCGGCTTGTCCTGATCCTGGAAGATGTCGGGCAGGCGCATGGTGCGCAGCTTGAGACCGTTGTCGATCAACCCCTGATCGCTAGCCAATGTCAGCACATGCGCCCCCAGCCCGCCGACCGAGCCTTCCTCTATGGTGACGGCAACCTCATGCGTGGTCAGCAACCTGCGGATCAGCGCTTCGTCCAGCGGCTTGGCAAAGCGCAGGTCCGCCACGGTCGTGGACAGTCCCTTGGCCTCCAGCGTTTCCGCCGCCTTCAGCGCCTCCTCCAGCCGGGTTCCGAGAGACAGGATCGCGACCTGCCGTCCTTCCCGCACGATCCTGCCCTTGCCGATTTCCAGCTTTTCCGGCGTGGCGGGCAGGACGACGCCCGTGCCGTTGCCGCGCGGGTAGCGCACCGCAATCGGCCCATCGTCGTGCAGGGCGCTGGTGTGGACCATATGGACCAGTTCCGCCTCGTCCGCTGCCGCCATGACGACGAAATTGGGCAGGCTGGCAAGATAGGTCACATCGAAACTGCCCGCATGGGTCGATCCGTCGGCACCGACGAGGCCGGCCCGGTCTATGGCGAAGCGCACCGGCAGATTCTGGATCGCCACGTCATGGACGACCTGATCATAGGCGCGTTGCAGGAAGGTCGAATAGATGGCGCAGAAGGGGCGCATGCCCTGCGCGGCAAGCCCGGCGGCAAAGGTCACGGCATGCTGTTCTGCAATGCCGACGTCGAACGTCCGGTCGGGAAAGGCGGCGCCGAACTTGTCCAGCCCCGTTCCCGACGGCATGGCGGCGGTGATCGCGCATACCGCCGGGTCGCGTTCCGCCTCTGCGATCAGCGCCTGGGCGAAGACGCCGGTATAGCTGGGCGGACCGGGAGGCGCCTTGGCCTGCGCGCCGGTGATGACGTCGAACTTCTGCACGCCATGATATTTGTCCGCCGCCGCCTCCGCCGGAGCATAGCCCTTGCCCTTCTGCGTCACGACATGGACGAGGCATGGCCCCTCCGCCGCGTCGCGGACATTCTCCAGCACCGGGATCAACTGGTCGAGATTATGCCCATCGATGGGGCCGACATAATAGAAGCCCAGTTCCTCGAACAGCGTGCCGCCCATCGCCATGCCGCGCGCGAACTCGTCGGTCTTGCGCGCCGCATTGTGAAGGGGGCGGGGCAGCCGCCGGGCCAGCCGCTTGGCAAGGTCGCGCAGGCCAAGGAACTCCCGGCTCGACACCAGCCGCGCCAGATAGGCCGACAGCCCGCCGACCGGCGGCGCGATCGACATGTCGTTGTCGTTCAGGATCACGATCAGCCGGTTCCCGGCCTCCCGCGCATTGTTCATCGCCTCATAGGCCATGCCCGCCGACATGGAGCCGTCGCCAATCACGGCGATCGCCTTGCCGGGCTGACCCTTCATCCTGTTCGCCACGGCAAAGCCGAGAGCCGCGCTGATCGAGGTCGAGCTATGCGCGGCGCCAAAAGGATCGAACTCGCTCTCCGCCCGCTTGGTGAAGCCGCTGAGGCCGCCGCCCTGACGCAGCGTGCGGATGCGGTCGCGCCGTCCGGTCAGGATCTTGTGCGGATAGCATTGATGGCCGACGTCCCAGACCAGCCTGTCGTTCGGCGTATCGAACACATAATGGATGGCGGTCGTCAGTTCCACCACGCCCAGGCCGGAACCCAGATGACCGCCGGTCACGCCGACGGCGGAAATCACCTCCTGCCGCAGCTCGTCGGCCAGTTGCCGAAGCTGGCCCGGTTGCAGCTTGCGCAGGTCCGCGGGCCAGACGACCTGGTCGAGCAGCGGGGTGGAAGGACGATCGTTCATGAAAGACATAGACTCCCGAACGCAGGAAGTTCCCTGCTTGCCGCATTTTCCGAGTCAGCAGATCGCATCCGCTTCGAAAATGCTCTGGGCCGTTCCGGGCGAAAGCGCAACGCCATCACGCGGCGCATTTGGCGCAGATGCCCAATATCTCGATGACGGGGCGATCCGGCTGAAAACCCTCGCCCCGGGCCACTGCGCGGACCTTGTCGGTCACCTTGTCGTCGTCGACATGCGTCGCCTGCCTGCAGCGGGTGCATACCAGGAAGATGCAGTCGTGATGGCAGCCCGGATGCACATTGGCGATATAGGCATTGGCGCTTTCCACCCGCATCGCGATGTTGTTGTTCACGAACAGGTCGAGGATGCGATAGACGCTGTTGGGCGCCACCCGCTTGCCCCGCGCCTTGGACACGCTGTCGGCTATGTCATAGGCGGATGCGGGGGTTTCCTCCGCCGCCAGCGCATCGAAAATGGCCGCGCGCATCGGCGTCCATTGTTCCTGGCTCGCCTCCAGCGTGGCGCGAGCGGCATCCGCGAGACTGTCGCTCGACGGTTCATGATGGTCGTGATGATGATGGTCGGCCATGGGTTCAATCTAAGCCTGGGTTAATGCGGGGGCAAGTGGCGGGCGCGGTCCGTCAGCCGCGCCAGTAGATCCACGCCGCCCATATCCAGCCGGCGATCATCAGCGTCCCTCCGACGGGCGTGACCGCGCCCAGCCATTTGGGAGCGCCCAAGGCCATGGCGTAGAGGGTGAAGGCGAAGATCGCCGCTCCGCCAAGATGCAGCGCCGCCGGACCCCGCGCCACCCCCATGATGGCGAGCGCGCCCACCGCATGGACGAGCTGATAGAGCCCGCCGGTGCGCAGCCACTCCGCCGCCTGCGGGCTGGCCGCGCCATGCGCGCCGAAGGCGCCTGCCGCTATCGCCACGGCCGCCGATAATGCAGCCAGAACCGCGATCATGCCTCTTCCTCCCTATCGCCGCGCGCCAGCAGACGCATTTGCCTGCCGGGCCGATACATCAGCTCCTTCGCCGCCATCAGATTGCCATGCTCCATCTGGAGCGCCATGCGCTGTTCGTCATTGCGGCGATATTGACGCTCCACTTCCTCGACCTCTTCCGGCGGAACGCCAAGTGCCTGCATCGCCAGAACGCCCATGCAGATGGCGGATTCGAACACTTCGCGCACGACGCCGGCCAGATCCATGTCCTTGAGCGCCAGCAACTGCCGCCGGTCGAAGGCGCGTACCACCAGCGCCGCCTGCGGAAAAGCCTCGGCTATCGGTTCCAGCACCCGCCCGTCGAGCGAAGGATCGTCGATGCAGAAGGCGATCAGCCGCGCCTCTTCCGCGCCAGAACGGCGCAGCAGGTCGATGCGCGTGCCGTCGCCATAATAGACCTTCATGTCGAAGCGGCTGGACACTTCGATCTGCGACGGCTTCTTGTCGATCAGCACGACGCCGAAGCCATGGCCCATCAGCATCTGCGCGACGGTCTGCCCGAAACGGCCATAGCCGACGATGATCGCCGTGCCGCGCGGCGCCTCCTCGGGCGTGGGCAGGTCCGGCTTCGCCTTGGGCCTGGCGAATTCCAGCTTGCGCGCGAACAGCATCAGGAAGGGCGTCGTCGCCATGGAGAAGGTGACGATGGCGCTGAACAGGCTGGCGGCCTGGGGAGCGATCAGCAGCGCGCTCTGCGCCTGAGCGAACAGCACGAAGCCGAATTCGCCCCCCTGGCTCAGCAGCAGGCCGGAGCCGATGGCCTGGTTCCATTCCATGCCGAACAATCGGGCAAGGCCGGTGATCAGCGCCGCCTTGGTCAGCACCAGTATCGCCGCCATGCCGATGACGAACAGCGGATTGGCGGCCACCGCATGCAGGTCCAGCACCATGCCGACCGCCAGGAAGAACAGGCCGAGCAGGATCGAGCGAAAGGGTTCGACATCCGCCTCTATCTCATGGCGATAGGGCGAATCGGCCAGCATCACGCCCGCCACGAAGGCGCCGAGGGCGGTCGAAAGGTGCAGCGCGTGCATCAGCGCGGCCGCCGCCAGCACGGTGAACAGGCCGACGACGACGAACAGCTCCCGCTCCCCCAGCCGCCCGACCAGATGGAGCAGGGGGCGCAGGATGAAGCGGCCCGTCAGGACCAGCCCGGCGATGGCGGCCACCGTATAGCCCGCCATCAGCCATCCCGGCGGACCGGCCGCATCGGCCGGGTTGCGGGACAGCGCGGCGACGATGGTGATCAGCGGGACGATGGAAAGATCCTGGAACAGCAGGATCGAGAACACCTTTTCACCGAAGGGCGAATTGATCCGGCCGCTGCTCTTGAGGCCCGGCAGAACCTGCGCCGTGGAGGAAAGCGCCAGCGGCAGCCCCAGCGCAATGGCCGCCCCCCAGGTGAAGCCGGTCGTGTAGAAGATGATCGCCGTCAGCGCGCATCCGCACAGCACCACCTGCGCCATGCCGAGCGCGAAGATGTCGCGCTTCAGCCGCCAGAGCCGGGCCGGATGCAGTTCGAGGCCCACCAGGAACAGCAGCAGCACGATGCCGATCTCGGCTATGGCGAGCTTCGATTCCGCTCCGCCGACAAGCCTCAGGCCCTGAGGACCCACAAGTGCGCCCGCAACCAGATAGCCCAGCACGGCGCCCAGCCCAAGGCGACGGAACAGCATGACGAACAGCACTGCCGCGCCCAGCAGGATCACGCCTTCCGACAACAATATATCGGTGGCGGAAACAGGTACCGCAGCAGTTGGCCCAGTCTGCCCCTGCATCAGGCGTCGGCCATGCGCGCGGCTTCGGCAATGGCTTCGAAGCCCAGCCGGATGGAGGCGTGGCGGGCCGGATAATCGCGGGCGGGCGCGAGCACGGCCAGCCCCGGCCAGAAATCCAGCTCATCGCTTTCCCCCGCCAGATAGGCGGTCAGCCGGTCCCGCGCCTCCGCCAGTTCGCCGGCCGTGAGGCCGATCGCCTGCGCGGCCATCAGCGCCGCGGAGGCCTGCCCCAGCGCGCAGGCCTTCACGTCCAGCCCCATGTCGGCCAGCCGGCCATCTTCCATTCTGACGTCGGCGGTCACGCGCGATCCGCAAGTGGGCGAGCGCTTCTCGACGCTGGCCTGCGCGTCGGGCAGCCGCTTGTGATGGGGTATGTTCGCGGCCAGCCGCAAAATGTCCTTGTTGTAGAGGGGGGCGCTCATTCCGATCCATGTAGGGCAGGATGCGTTCAGGAGAAAGGGCGGAAGGGGTCGTGCATGGCGCCGGCGGGAAAATATTGCATGTGGCGGCGCAGGCAGGCGCGCATCCATTCCGCCGCCGTCAGGGCTGTTGATCGGTGGTCCCGGGACTGGCCGGAACGATCACGCGCGGCGGCGGCGCGCCCGGCTGCGGTCCGGGCACGCCGGGCGGCGGCCCCTGCGGCTGGTCGATGGGCAGGCGAAGCTGGCCGCCGCCGATATTCACCGTCACCCCCTCCGTATCCAGGCCCACGCTCATATTGCCGAGCCCGGCCTCCGTCGCGACATTGGCTATGGCGTTGACCAAATCGCTGTCCCTGCTTTCCTCCGGCGCATCCTCGACCGGCTCGTTGATCGCGCCCGCCATGAAGGTCCGCCAGATGCGGGCGGGCACGCCGCCGCCCGCCGCGCCGCCGGGCAGGGGCGTATTATCGTCATTGCCGATCCACACCGCCGTCACCAGCCCGCCCGCATAGCCGACGAAGATCGCGTCGCGGCTGTCCTGCGTCGTCCCCGTCTTGCCGAAGGTGCTGGTGCGAAGCGCGGCCGCGCTGCCGGTGCCGCGATTGGCGGCGGAGGACAGGAGGTCGCGGATCATCTCCAACTGGTCGTCGCTGAAATGCTTCTGGCGGCTCATCAGCCGGTCGAACCAGCCCTGCTCCTCCGGCGGCAGGCCGTGCGCCAGCACCGGATAGGCGCCCGCCGCCACTGCCGCATAGGCCTCCGTCAGTTCGACGAGCGGTATTTCCGACGTGCCGAGCGCCAGGGTCAAATCCTCCGTCAAAGGGGCCGTCACGCCCAGATCGCGCGCCACCTTGATGACATTGTCGACACCCACCTTCTGCGTCAGCCGTACCGCGGCAACATTGCTGGACGCGGCGAAGGCCTGCCGCAATGTGATCCGCCCGCGATATTTGCCGCCATGATTGGCCGGGCGATAGCTGCCCGTGGTGATCGGCGTGTCCTCGATGAAGTCGTCGGGCGTCATGCCGGCCCGGAAGGCGGCAAGATAGACGAACAGCTTGAAGGTGGAACCCGGTTGCCGCTTCGCCTGGACGGCGCGGTTGAAGGCGCTCTCGCCGTAATTCCTGCCGCCGACCATCGCGACCACGCTGCCATCGGGCTTCATCGCGACCAGGGCGGCCTGCGCCTTGCCCAGCGGGGCGCGGCGGATCGCAGCCTCCGCCAGCCGCTGGATGCGCCAGTCGAGCGTGGTGGCCACATTCTGCGCGCCATAGACCGCGCCGGCCCTGTCCCGCGCCTGCGGCAGCACCCAGTCCGCAAAATAGGTGCCGCTGGTCGGGTCGGGCGCTTCATGCACGTTGAGCCGCGCCGGGGGCAGGGCGTCGCGTTCCGCCTTGGTGATGTAGCCAGCCTCGACCATCGCCTGCGTCACCAGGGCGGCGCGGTCGCGCGCGCCCTTCAAATTGGCGGTCGGCGCAAGGCGGGATGGCGCCTTCAGCAACCCCGCCAGCATCGCCGCCTGGGGGATGGTCAACCGTTCCGGCTGGCGGTTGAAATAGTGCAGGGACGCGGCCCGCAGGCCATAGACATTGTCCCCGAAATAGACGTTGGACAGATAGCGCTCCAATATCTGGTCCTTGGTAAGCCACGCCTCCAGCCAGAAGGCGATCAGCGCCTCCCGCGCCTTGCGCCCGAAGGTCCGGTCGCTGGAGAGGAACACGCCCTTGGCAAGCTGCTGCGTGATCGTGCTGCCGCCCTGGGAGGAGCCGTTGGACCAGAGATTGTGCCAGGCTGCTCGCGCTATGCCTCGTGGATCGACGCCCCAATGGTCATAGAATCGCCGGTCCTCGATCGCCATGAAGGCCTGCGGCACATGCTTGGGCAGGGCCGCGACGGTGACGGGCTTGTCGATGATCGCGCCGCGCCGCGCGATCAGATGGCCGTCCGCCGACATCAGGCTGATGCTGGGGGGCGCGATGGGCTTCAGGGATCGGGACATGGGCGCCGTCACCGCGAGCCAGGCGATGAGGATCATCAGCAGCGCCAGCAGCGCTGCGACCACCCATCCCGCTATCTGCACCCGGCGTTTCCATGGCCGCGGCGGCGCGAAGGCGCTGGGCGGTCCGGCGCCGAAGGCGCGGGGCGGCAGGGCGTCAGGGTCGGAAAGGGGCAGGGGATCTTTCATCGCTTCGGTCATGCTGTGTTATTTGCCTGACACGGTCAAGCGTGTCCCGTCGCGGGACAATCGGGGGTTAACTTTAAATCGCGATATTCCAAAAGGTAAAGAATCTCTTAACCTGTGCGTCATGAGAAGCAGACCTCTAGTCCTGACGAGCGAGTCGGCGCGCCATCCGTTCCGGCAGCGGTTGCCGCGCCATGTCCTGCGCGTCGTCGAACCGGCCCCCGCCGCGCGCGAACGCCCGCCGGTTTCCGACGACAATGACTGGAAATTGTTTGTGCTGAGCTTCGGTGCCTTCTTCACGGCCTTCTACAGCTTTATCTTTTAATCGCTTCTTATCAGCCACGCACCGTCAATCGCATGCCTTGTGCAGCGTCCAGGCGATCCACGCGCAGGGCAGGCACAGCGCCGCCACCAGCAGCAACTGGTTCACCACGGAAAGGCCCGCGATGCTGAGGCTGATGGTCAGCAGCGATCCCAGCACCATCGCCCCTGAATTGACGATGTTGTTCGCCGCGACCGTTCGCGCCGCCTCGCATTTTTCGACCGTCGTGGTGAGGAAGGCGTAGAGCGGCACCACGAACATCCCGCCGAAGGTCGCCACGCAGAGCAGGCAGAGCGACAGCGGGATCGCCAGCGGGTGATAGAGGAATCCCGCCAGCGAGAGCATCTTTCCATCCGATCCCGCCATCCAGAGGTCGCAAACGATGTGGAAGGCGACGATGCTGATCCCCATGCCGATGACGGAGGCGGGCGCATATCGGGCCGATACATGGCCGCTCAGCAACCGGTTGATCGCCACCGACCCGATGGCGATGCCGATGGAAAAAATGCCCAGGAACAGGCTTGCGACGGATTTGTCGGCGCTCAGCACATTCTTGACCAGCGGCGGGAACTGGATGAACAGCACCGTGCCGACTGCCCAGAAAAAGCTGATCGCCATGATGGCGAGGTAGAGCCGCCGGATGTGCATCGTTCCCCGCACCAGCGCGATCGAGGATCGGATGATGTGGAAATCGATCGGTTGCCGCTCCAGCAGCGACGGCGCGGCGGGCACGTTGCGCCCCGCCAGCCAGCCTATCACCGCCGTCAGGATGATGCAGACCGCCGCCGCCTGCACGGGGATGATCCCGGCCAATATGGTCCCGGCAAGGATGGCGATATAGGTTCCGGCCTCGACCAGGCCGGTTCCGCCCAGCACTTCCTCGTCATGCAGGTGCTGGGGAAGGATCGCATATTTGATCGGCCCGAAGAAGGTCGAATGCACCCCCATGGCGAACAGCGCGACCAGCAGCAGTGGAATGGCGAGCAGATGGACCGCGATCCCGCTCCAGATCAGCGCCAGCCCGGCCGCGCCGACCGCCATGATGACGATTTCGGCGGCCTTGACGATGCGGATGATCGCCGCCTTGTCCCGCTGGTCGGCCAGCTGGCCCGACAGGGCGGACATCAGGAAGAAAGGCAGGATGAAGACGCCGGTCGCCAGCGCGCTGAACCAGGTTTCCGACTTCTCGTCATTATAGACGGTATAGACGACGAACAGCACCATCGCGTTCTTGAACAGATTGTCGTTGAAGGCGCCAAGGAGCTGAGTGATGAAAAGCGGCAGAAAACGTCGCTTGTTGAGGAGCCTTAGAGAGGCTTGCATGGGCGAGGGGGTCTTCTTCGCTGTGGATGAGCGTGGCGGGGTCTAGCGATAGAAGACGGGTCAGCACAACCCCTCTGCGCGAAACCTTGCCGCCCGTCCTCTCCCATGTTGCGCATCCGCTTGTGCGCCGGCCCCGACTGTGGCAGTCCGCCGCCATGCTGACGCTGCCCAATCTGCTGACGCTTTCGCGCATCCTGACCGTGCCGCTGCTGGTCGCCCTGTTGTGGCCGGCGGAGATCGGCGCGCGCTGGACGACCGGCTATATGCTGGCCTTCGCGCTATATTGCCTGATGGGGATCACCGATTATTTCGACGGCTACCTCGCCCGCGCTCAGGGCGCCGTATCGAAACTGGGGATCTTCCTCGATCCCATAGCGGACAAGATCATGGTGGGGGCGGTGATCCTGATGCTGTCGGCCACGCGCGACATTTCGGGCATCCATATCGCCGCCGCGATGATCATCCTGCTGCGCGAGATCGCGGTTTCGGGCTTGCGCGAATTCCTGGCCGGGCTCCAGGTTTCCGTGCCGGTGTCGCGCCTCGCCAAATGGAAGACGACCTTCCAGCTCATCGCGCTGGGCGCGCTGATTCTCGCCGGCGCCGTACCGCAATTTCCGTTCGTGCAACTGGTCGGCATCGCCACGCTCTGGGCGGCGGCGATACTGACGCTGGTCACGGGCTGGGACTATCTGCGCGTCGGCATCAAGCATATGGATTGAACCATGGCCGACCTCACGCTCGTCTATTTCGCCTGGGTCCGGGAGGCCATCGGCCGGGATGAGGAGCGGGTGGAGCGGCCTGCCGCCGATGCCACCGTCGCCGCGTTGATCGCCGCGCTGGCCGCGCGGGGCGGCGGTTATGCCGAGGCGTTCGCCCGGCCGGACAGGCTGCGCGCGGCGCTGGACCAGCATTTCGTGCCGATGGACAGCCCGATCGGGGACGCGAAGGAACTGGCGATCTTCCCGCCGGTCACGGGCGGATGAACCGCGTCTCCATCCAGGCCGAGGATTTCGATCCGGCGGTGGAACTGGCCGCGTTGGAGGCCAGCGGCGGCGGGGGCGTCGCCAGCTTCACCGGCATCGTTCGGGGGGAAGGCGGGTTGGTCGCGCTCGAACTGGAACATTATCCGGCGATGACGACGGCGCAGGTCGAACGCATCGTCGCGGAGGCGAGCGACCGCTGGCCCCTGCTGGGGGTTCGGGTGATCCACCGCTTCGGTCGGCTGGAGCCGGGCGAACGCATCGTGTTCGTCGGCACGGCCTCGCGCCACCGCACAGCCGCGCTGGAAGCTTGCGCCTTCCTCATCGACTGGCTGAAATCCTGGGCGCCCTTCTGGAAGAAGGAACATTTCCCGGATCGGACGAAATGGGTCGAAGCCCGCGTCGAGGATGATGCGAAGGCCGAGAGCTGGAAGCGTTGAGCAAAAATCTGCCCTGTTCCTGCTTCCGCGGGAACAGCATGTTTCTCTCCAGCCATCGCCCGCCAGCAATGGGTCCTGAGCCTAGGCCGCCGCGCTGACCTCCGGCAAGTCCGCCGCGTCGCGCAGCAATTCCGCCAGCAGCCGGAATTCCTTGTCGCGCGGGCTGTTCTTGCGCCACACCAGGGCGATGTCGCGATGGGCCCGTTCCGACCGGAGCGGCCGGGCGGTGATCTGCGTATGGTCGAGCAGGCCGCTCGCAATCGCCATTTCCGGCATGATCGTCATGCCCAGGCCATTGTCCACCATCTGCACCAGCGTATGCAACGACGTGCCCATCATCATGGCGCTCGCCCGGATTTCCGGCCGGTTGCACGCGGCCAACGCGTGATCCTTCAGGCAGTGCCCGTCCTCCAGCAGCAGCAGCTTGGTTTCATCGATCATTTCCGGCGCGATCCATTCGGGCGGATCGCGCGGATCGTCCCGGGGAAAGGCGACATAAAGCCGGTCCTGGAACAGAAATTCGCTGTCCAGCTCGCCGGTGGGAAAGGGCAGGGCGAGCAGCACGCAATCCACATTGCCGTGCCGCAGCGATTCGATGGCGGCCTGCGTCGTTTCCTCGCGCAGGTACAGCTTCAGTTCCGGCCGTTCGCCCCGCAACCTGGGCAGCAGGCGAGGGAGCAGGAAGGGCGCGATGGTGGGAATGACGCTCATCCGCAGTTCGCCGGTCAGCGGCTTTCCCGACGCTTCGGCAATGGCGGCCAGTTCTTCGGCTTCGCGCAGCACCCGGTGCGCCTTTTCCACGATGCGGTCGCCCAGGGCGGTGAACCGCACCACCCGGCGCGTCCGCTCGACCAGCGTGATGCCGATCAGCGATTCCAGCTCGCGAATGCCGGCCGACAGCGTCGACTGGGTGACGAAGCAGCTATCCGCCGCCTTGCCGAAATGGCCATGCTCCTTTAGCGCCACCAGATATTGCAGCTGCTTGAGCGTCGGCATGTAACTCGACATTGATCGCCTTCCTCGATTGGAAAGCCCAATATAATTGTCTTAGCCGATATATCCAAGCCATTTGGCCACGCCGAACAAGGATGTGAGGGTCAGGATCGATCCCACGGCGATGAACAGCGTCCGGGGCGAGACGTGCCGGGCCAGCATCGCGCCGAACGGGGCCGCGATCACGCCGCCGATCAACAGGCCGACCGTGTAGGTGGTGAAGGTTTCCCACCCCAGATGCAGCAGGAATGTGATGCTGATGGAGGTGGTCAGGATGAATTCGACGCTGTTGACCGTGCCGATGGTGTGCCGGGGGCTGGACCCCTGGATTAGCAGGTTCGACGTCACCACGGGGCCCCAGCCGCCGCCGCCGGTGGCGTCCATGAAGCCGCCGACCAGGCCCAGGGGCCCCACCCATTTGGGATTGCGCGCCTGGGGCGGATAATGAAAGCCCCGCCACACCAGATAGATGCCGATGGCCGTCAGATAGGCCTGGACGAACGGCTTAATCATCGCCCCGTCCACATTGGACAGGAGATAGGCGCCCGCCACCCCGCCGATCACGCCCGGAATGATGAGGCGCGCGAACAGGCGCCAGTCGACATTGCGATGGATGATGTGGCTGATGGCCGACACCCCGGTGGTGAAGGTTTCCGCCGCATGGACGCTGGCCGATGCCCTGCTGGGCGGCACGCCGAGCGCCAGAAGCAGCGTGCTGGAAATGACGCCATAGGCCATGCCCAAAGCGCCGTCGATCATCTGGGCGCCGAAACCGATGAGAATGAAAGGCAGGATTTCGCCGAAATGGGCGATAAAGATGTCGATCATTCATTGGTTCCTGTTATGATTGTCTACCGCCTTGATTGGTATATCACGGGCCGCCAAGAAACTTTCTGTTTTATCGGGCGAAGCCGAAATAGCCCGCCATCTGGAAAATTCATCCTTTTGCGCTTATGTACCGTCTGGTCGGTTTCATCAGGGGCGCTTCATGCTGCGCAATCTTATTGCTTATCTGGACTCGGTCAAATCACGCGACCCTGCCCCGCGCTCGCGCGCTGAAATCCTGCTCTATCCGGGCGTCTGGTCGCTGGCTTTCCACCGCGTGGCGCACCGCCTCTACCGCGCGCGGCTCTATTTCCTGGCCCGTGCGGTGAATCATTTTTCGCGATTCCTGACCGGCAACGACATTCATCCCGGCGCCCGCATCGGCAAGCGCTTCTTCATCGACCATGGCTTCACCGTGATCGGGGAGACGGCGGAGATCGGGAACGACGTCACCCTCTATCAGAACGTGACGCTGGGCGGGACCGATCCCGCCAACGGCATCGCGGGCAAGCGCCACCCGACGCTGGAAGACGGCGTGATCGTCGGTTCCGGCGCTCAGGTTCTGGGCCCCGTCCGCGTCGGCGCCCGCGCCCGCATCGGCGCCAATGCCGTGGTGACCAAGGATGTGAAGGAAGGCGCGACCATGGTCGGCATTCCCGCGCGGCCCATGCTGGTCGACGTGACGGCCTATCAGCGGGAATTCCTGCCCTATGGCACGCCATGTTCCGACTGCGTCGATCCGGAAAAGCAGAAGCTGGAACTGCTCCAGCTTGAAATCGACCAGTTGCAGAAGCGCGTGGCCGAACTGCTTGCCGAACGGGGCGGTGCGCCCGTGGATGACGTTCGCCTGGTCAAGGAGCGTGGCCGCGCCTGATGAGCAACGTGACGCCGTTCCCGTCGCAAGCGGCCCCGGGTGCAAGGGGGACGGCCAGCCAGACCGGTTTCGATCGTCTCGAACTCCAGCGGATCATGGATCTTTACGGCCGCATGGTCGCGGCGGGCCATTGGCGCGACTATGCCATCGACCTGGGCCGCGAAGCCGCGATCTTCTCCGCCTTCCGCCGCTCCGCCGAACGCCCGGAATTCCGCATCGAAAAACGGCCCTCCCTGCGGAACCGCCAAGGCATGTGGGCGCTGATCGGAGAGGCCGGGCACGTGTTGAAGCGTGGCGCGGAACTGCAGGGGATACTCGCGCCGGTGGAACGGCGGCTGCTCAAGATCGTGGGGGATTGACGCCCCCGCGCCCCGCCAGGGCATGGCGGGTAGGGAGCGGACGTTGGCGGTCCCGCTATGGCTCCTGCCTTCGCGGGAGCATCATGTGCCTGACGTCCCTTATTGACCCCTTCCCGCGAAGACCTGCGACTTCCGGTTCGGCAGGACCATAATCATCAGAATAGCGATCATTCTTGACCCTACGGCATTGCGGAAGATGCCGCTCTCCCGGCAACAGCGCCAAGATTCCGCCTTTTTAGCCGCTCGTGTAAATGATAGCGCCGTCATGGAAATCATGAAGGAGAGGCTTCGCCCATGAGCTTGCCGGCATTTTTGGAAGGCCGTTTGTCCCTGCCGTTGATCGGTTCGCCGATGTTCATCATCTCCCAGCCTGCGCTGGTGATCGCCCAGTGCCGTGCCGGGATCGTGGGTTCCTTTCCCTCGCTCAATGCCCGTCCGTCCGGGGTATTCGAACAATGGCTTCAGCAATTGAACGAGGCGCTGACGGACAGGGACGCCCCCTTCGCGGTCAACCTGATCGTGCACAGGACCAACAGCCGGCTGGAGGAGGATCTCGCCCTCTGCGTCAAATATCGCGTGCCGATCGTGATCACGTCGCTGGGCGCGCGGGAGGATGTGAACCGGGCGGTGCACAGCTATGGGGGCATCGTGCTGCACGACGTCATCAACAATGTCTTCGCGCGCAAGGCGATCGAGAAAGGCGCGGATGGCCTGATCGCCGTCGCGGCGGGGGCGGGCGGGCATGCCGGCACCCTGTCGCCCTTCGCGCTGGTGGAGGAAATCCGGGCCTGGTTCGACGGGCCGCTGGCCTTGTCGGGCGCGATCGCCACGGGCCGGTCGATCGCGGCCGCGCGGATGATGGGGGCTGACTTCGCCTATATGGGTTCCCCCTTCATCGCGACGGAAGAGGCCAATGCCGAACCGGCCTATAAGCAGATGATCGTCGACAGCGGCGCGGCGGACATCGTCTATTCGGATTATTTCACCGGCGTGCTCGGCAATTATCTGCGCCCCAGCATCGCCGCGGCAGGTCTGGACGCCGACAAGCTGCCCAAGGCGTCGGAAATGGATTTCTCCAGCGACGCGGGCGGCGACAAGAAGGCGTGGCGCGATGTCTGGGGCGCGGGTCAGGGGATCGGCGCGATCCGCAAGGTTCAGTCCGCCACGACCTTCATCGCGCAACTGAAATCGGAATATCAGGCAGCCGTCGCCGCCTTCGGAGCCTAGAGCGTTTTCCAAGCAGATGGAATCATCTGCTGACTCGGAAAACGCGACAAAACAAAAACTTAGAGCAGTCGAGCCGATGC
>NZ_JAINEZ010000076.1:0-26783 GCF_019873065.1 Sphingobium sp. PNB | reverse complement strand
GGGGGTGGGCTGGCGCGACATCAGCGTGAATTTTCAACGGCTAAGCTGGAAGCTCGCTACGCTCGCGCCCACCCCTAACCCCTCCCGCCTGCGGGAGGGGAAGGTCCTGAATTGGCCAATTTCCCGCATTCCGGACCTGTCCATCCCCCGTTGGGCGGTTGCGTCCTCCCGCAGCGGGGCTAAGGCGTTCGCATGCCGCCCCCACCCCCATCCAATCGCCCGCATCGTCCGTTCACCGCCATCGGCCTGCGCCTGTTCGCGGTGATCTGCCTTTCGATCATGTTCGTGACGGTCAGGCTGGCCGACGCGCGCGGCGTCCATGTGGTGGAATCGCTGTTCTACCGCCAGGCCCTGGCGCTGCCGGTGGTATTCGCCTGGATCGCGATGACAAGCAGCATGGGATCGATCCGCACGCGACGCATCGGCGTCCATGCCACCCGCATGATCATCGGCCTGACGGGCATGGTGCTCAACTTCCTGTCCTATATCCTGCTGCTGCCGGCGGAAGCGGTGACCATCGGCTTCACCATGCCGATCTTCGGCACGATCCTGTCCGCCCTCATCCTGCGCGAGGCTACCGGCATCCACCGGTGGAGCGCGGTGCTCATCGGCTTTCTCGGCGTGATCGTGATGGTCCGGCCGGATGCCGGGCATTTCCCCGCGATCGGCGTCGCGGTCGCGCTCGCCGCGGCTTTCGTCACCGCCTGCGTCAGCCTGGTCCTGCGCGAACTGGGCCGCACGGAAAGCGCCGGGGTGATCGTCTTCTGGTTCACCCTCCTCTCCCTGCCGCCGCTGGGCGTGGCGATGCTGTTCCACGGGCAGGCCCATGACGCCATGACATGGGGCCTGCTGCTGCTGATCGGCGTGACCGGCGGCATCGCGCAGATCTGCATGACCGCGGCGCTGCGCTGGGCCCCCGTTTCCGTGGTGCTGCCGATGGACTACAGTTCCATCGTCTGGACGACGCTGCTCGGCTGGGCGATCTGGGGCAACTGGCCGATCGCGACGACGTGGATCGGCGCGGCGCTGATCGTGGGGAGCGGCCTGTACATCGCCTGGCGCGAACATGTCCACGCCAGGCGCACGCCTTCAGCCTAGCAGTTCCGCGTCCAGGCTGATCTCCGCATTCAAGAGCTTGGACACGGGGCAATTGGCCTTCGCCTTGGCGGCCAGTTCCTGGAACCGCGCATCGTCCGCGCCGGGGATGGTCGCCTTCAGGCTCAGCTTGCTCGCCGTGATGGCAAAGCCGCCTTCCTGCTGTTCCAGCGTCACGACGGCATTGGTCTCCATCTTCTCGGCCGTCAGCCCCGCTTCGCCCAATATCAGCGACAGCGCCATGGTGAAGCAGGAGGCGTGGGCCGCCGCGACCAACTCCTCGGGATTGGTGCCCGGCACCCCTTCGAAGCGCATCGCAAAGCCATAGGGATGCGCATCCAGCGCGCCGCTCTGGGTCGAAATCGCGCCCTTGCCGTCCTTCAGGCCGCCGCTCCATACCGCCGATCCGCTGCGATTGATCTTCATGACCGTCCTCCTGTTCGCATATCATCTCGTCTGCCCCGGGGAACCCGTCCGGTCCCCCTTGGTTCGGTCAGCATAATGCGATTTCTTCGCAGGAGAGTGACGATGTCTGACATGGCGAGGGAAAATCATGGCGACCTGATCGCATCCGACCGGATCGAAGGCACCACTGTCTACAACCGCCAGGGGGAGCGGCTGGGCCACATTTCCAACTTCATGGTCGACAAGCGCAGCGGGCAGGTCCGCTATGCCGTGCTGTCCTTCGGCGGCTTCCTGGGCATCGGCAACGATCATTATCCGCTGCCCTGGTCGATGCTGAGCTACGACACGGACAAGGGCGGCTATGTGGTGGATCTGGCCAGGGACATATTGGACCAGGCGCCCCGCCATTTGCCGGACGAACGACCCGATTATGACGACGCTTACGGCCGCAGCGTCTTTCACTATTATGGGCTGATCTACCCCTGGTAAGGGGCGTTCCGGCGGTTTCGGGCGGCGCAAAGGTGGTAGTCCCCGACCCTTTCCACTATATGAACCTCAGATGAATCGGGTTGCCCAAATTCCGACACATTTTGCCGCTTGACCATTGTCTACCGGATAAATAGAATTATCTCTCCCTCGACAATAGGACGAGGATTTGACCATGGAGCGATTCGGACATTCGGGAGACGCGCGCCAGCCGGTCGTGCTGACCATACCGGGTCTCAACAATAGCGGGCCGGGTCATTGGCAGACGCTGTGGGAAAAGACGCGCGGTGATTGCGAGCGGGTCGACCTGGGAAGCTGGGCCAGCCCCAGCCGCAATAGCTGGGTCACGCGGCTAGACGCCGCGATCCGGGCGGCGGAGGGGCCGATCATCCTGGCCGCGCACAGCCTGGGTTGCCTTGCGGTCGCCTGGTGGGGCGCCTTGCAGAGCCAGGCCTATGGCTGGCCCGTGACCGGCGCGCTGCTGGTGGCGCCGCCCGATTGCGACCGGATGGAAACGCCCGAGACGATCGGCGGCTTCGGCCCCACGCCCCGCGCGCAACTGCCCTTTCCCTCGATCGTCGTGGCGAGCCGCAACGATCCCTATATCTTCTTCGAACGCGCCCACAGCATCGGCAAGAATTGGGGCAGCAGCTTTGTCGATGCGGGCTTTTGCGGCCATATCAATGCGGATTCGGGCCTGGGCGAATGGCGCTTCGGCCAGGCTTTGCTCGAAAAACTGATCGACAATGCGCATGAGCAGGCTTCTGCAATGCGCCAGTTACGGCCCGCCATCCCGCTGGCGCATCAGGAGCGGCGATTGGCGGCGCTGCGGGTCAACGGCTAGTCTATAGTTTTTGTTATCGCATCGTTTCTACGGAAAACCGGACCCATTTTCCGAACGATGCTTTTGGGGCGCGACAAGAGAAACTTGAGCGCCCCTTATATTTGCTTTTTTGTCTATCAATACAGTTGAGATAAAGAGCGGCTAAGAGGTGTTTATGAGTGAAAACCGATCGATTGAATTCGCCCGCAACGGCCGCAGTGACGGGCAGCGCCACGACATTGCGGTCAGCATCGAAAAGGTGCGCAGCGTGCTGGAGGCGCTTCGTTTCGGATCTGTCACGCTGACCGTGCATGACGCACGCGTCGTGCAGATCGACGTGACGGAAAAGACGCGCCTCACCGCCTGAAACAAGAGCGGGGGGAGCAAGAAGATTCAGGGTTGCTGAACAAGGCCCGCAAAGGGCCGGATAACAGGTGGCAAGGGGTGGGCCACATTTTCCATTCCCAGACCAACGGCTTTGAGCGGATCACCGCAGGGGCCGCGATCAACATTCACCGGACATCCGGAAGGGGAATATACAATGATTGCGCGTTTTCTGTTGCTCGCCGGCGTGGCGAGCGCATCCTTTATTGCGTCCACCGCATCTGCGCAGGACGCGGCTCAACCCGTTGCGGACAGCGCCGAACAAGCCACTGCCCGCGGGGAAGTGATCATCGTCACCGCCCGCCGCCGTGCGGAAACCGCGCAGGAGGTGCCGCTGGCGATCTCCGTGATCCGCGGCGACAGCATAGAGGCGACCGGCAATTTCAACGTCGTGAAGCTCCAGCAACTAGCGCCGACGCTTCAGGTCTACACCACCAACCCGCGCAACACCTCGGTCAACATCCGCGGCCTTGGCGTGCCGTTCGGCCTGACCAGCGACGGTTTCGAACAGGGCGTCGGCATCTATGTCGACGACGTTTACAACAGCCGCGTCGCCGCCGCGACCTTCGACTTTCTGGACGTGGCCCAGGTCGAAGTGCTGCGCGGTCCGCAGGGCACGCTCTACGGCAAGAACACCACGGCCGGCGCGATCAACATCACGACCAACCAGCCGACATTCGATTTCGAGGGCCGCGCCGAGCTGACCGTCGGCAATCTCAATTACAAGCAGGCGAAGGCCGCCATTTCCGGCCCGCTGTCCGACACGATCGCCGCCCGCATCGCCGTTGCCGCGACCAGCCGCCGGGGGACGATCTACAACGTCACCAGCGACCGCTGGATCAACGAGCAGGACAATCTGGGCATTCGCGGGCAACTGCTGTTCAAGCCGACCGACAATTTCAGCCTGACCCTGTCGGGCGACTACAGCAAACAGGACCCGGAATGCTGCGGCACCGTGTTCGTGCGGGTGGGCAGGACGCAGCGTGTGCTCACGCGGCAATATGATGCACTGGCCGCCGCCCAAGGCTATGTCGTGCCCAGCCGCAATCCCTATGATCGTCTGACCGATCTGGACAGCACCCTGAACGCGGGCAACAAGATCGGCGGCGTATCGGCGCGGATCAAATGGGACGTCGGTCCCGGCACGCTGACATCGGTCACTGCCTGGCGCTTCTGGGACTGGAAGCCGGAGAATGACCGCGACTTCACCGGCCTGTCGGTCGTTTCGAAATCGCAAAACCCCTCTCAGCAGGACCAGTACAGCCAGGAATTCCGCTATAATTACGAAAGCCAGAAGATCGACTTCGTGGTCGGCCTGTTCGGCTTCAAGCAGCGGATCGACACCCAGGGCACGGAGCAGCAGGGCGCCAACGCCACCAAGTGGAGCCTTGCGCCATCGACCGATCCCAACAATGTCTATAACCGCAACGTGCTGAACGGCCTGACCGCCACCAACACGCAATGGCTCAAGAGCACCAGCGCGGCGCTGTTCGGCCAGCTGAGCTGGAAAGTGACCGACACCCTCACCATCCAGCCAGGCGCGCGCATCAACTATGACAAGAAGTCGGGCTTCTACGAACGTATCGTGACGGATGGCGCGGGCGTCGTCGTGGACTGCACAGCGCTGCCCTTGTCGTCGGTTCGCTCGGCACAGTGCGGCGTCTATCAGGGACAGCGCACCAATCCGTCCGACAGCGCATGGAACTTCACCTACGACTTCAACGTCAATTACAAGGTCGCGCCCGACATCCTCGCTTATGCGACCTATGCGAAGAGCTTCAAGACGCTGGGCATCAACCAGAACGGCCTGCCGCTCAACAGCAGCACCAACCTGCCCGACTACAGCGTGGGCACGGTGAAGCCTGAATCGGTCAATCATTTCGAAATCGGCCTGAAGACCCAGTTCTGGGATCGCCGCGCCACCTTCAACCTCACCGCGTTCCGCACGGACATCAAGAATTTCCAGGCGACGGTGAACGGCGGACAGTTCGGCACGGTGCGCGGCTATCTCGCCAATGCGGACAAGGTCCGGTCGCAGGGCATAGAGGCGGACTTCAAGGTCGTCGTCAGCGACCGTTTCACGGCCTATGCGAACGGCGCCTATACCGACGCCAAGTACAAGAAGTTCGCCAACGCCCCCTGCCCGCCCGAACTGTCCGGGGGCACGTCGCAGCCCACCAATCAACCCGCCGACTATTCCAATGCGGGTGTTCCCAACACCCTCAGCCCGCGCGCATGCGACATTTCCGGCGAGCGTCTCCCCGGCGTGTCGAAATGGGCCTTCTCCTACGGCGCGGAATATAACATTCCGGTCACGCTGCTGGACAAGGACGGCCAGCTCTATCTGGGCGTCGACGGCAATTACCGGTCGCACTGGAACTCCAACGCCTCGCCGTCCATCTACACGGAGGTGAAGGGCTATGCCCTGACCAACTTCCGCGCCGGCTTCCGGGGTGAAGGGTTCGACATCTTCGGCTGGGTCCGCAACGCCTTCGACGTGAACTATATCGAAAATCTCCAGGTCGCGCCGGGCAATACCGGCCTGATCGCCGGTCAGCCCGGTGACCCGCAGACCTGGGGCGGTACGATCAAATTCTCGTTCTGACGATGCCCAAGGCCTCTCGATAGGGGCTGGCATCCAACGATGTTCACCCCCTGCGGGGAGCGACACGGCCCTGTCGCTCCCCGCATTTTTCAATGCCGCCCTGAACGGATTGGATACGGCCCCGATTTGCGCCCCGCGCCCCGCTGCGGTAGAGCGCATCCCATGTCCACGACCTTCACGCTCGACACGTCGACCAGCCGCGCCAACCCCACCCCCGCGCCGATGAAGCGCCTGACGGTGCCTGCCATCCAGCGCCGCAAGTTCGAGGGGAAGACGGAACAGCCGCTGGTGATGCTGACCGCCTATACCGCGCGGCAGGCGCAACTGCTCGATCCGCATTGCGACATGCTGCTGGTCGGCGATTCGCTGGGCCAGGTGATCTACGGCCTCCCCTCCACCCTGCCGGTCACGCTCGACATGATGATCGCCCATGGCGCCGCCGTGGTGCGCGGCAGCTATCACAGCGTCGTGCTGGTCGACATGCCCTTCGGCAGCTACGAAGCCTCCCCGCAGCAGGCCTTCGCCAGCGCCAGCCGCGTCATGGCCGAAACCGGCTGCGCGGGCGTGAAGCTGGAGGGCGGCGTCGCCATGGCCGAAACCATCGGCTTCTTGAGCCAGCGCGGCATTCCGGTGATGGCCCATATCGGCCTCACCCCGCAGGCGGTGAACGCGCTGGGCGGCTATGGCGCGCGCGGCAAGAGCCAGGAGGAGCATGCCAAGATCATCTCCGACGCCCGCGCCGTCGCGCAGGCGGGCGCCTTCGCCATGGTGCTGGAGGGGGTGATGGAGGACATCGCCGTCACCGTCACCGACAGCGTCGACGTGCCGGTGATCGGCATCGGCGCGTCGGCCCATTGCGACGGGCAGGTGCTGGTGGCGGAGGACATGCTGGGCATGTTCGAGCGCGTGCCCCGTTTCGTGAAGCGTTATGAAAATATCGCGGAAACCATCGGCAATGCCGCCGCCCGCTATGCGCAAGATGTCCGGAACCGGCACTTTCCGACCGAAGATCAGGTCTATCGGCCCAAAAAGTGATTTGCGTGAGCCAAGAGCCCCGCTAATGATCGCGCCTTCCGCGTGCCGTAACTGACGAATTTCTGGAGACCCAAGTGGCCCTGACGCCGCAAAACAGCGAAGCCTTCATGCGTGAGGTCGACGAAGCCGTCCGGCAGGACCGGTTGCTGACCTTCTGGCAGCGCTTCGGCCGCTGGATCGTGGCGGCGGTGGTCATCGGCCTCGCGGCCTTCGCCGGCTGGCTCTATTGGCAGCATTATACGAAGACTCAGTCGCAGGCCGTGTCGGAGGAAATGGACAAGGTGATCGCCACGGCGGTCGGCGGCGGCACCCCCGATGCGAAGGAACTGGACAAGCTGACGCAGGCGAGCCAGCCCGGCTTCCGCGCCTCCGCTCTGCTGGTGAAGGCCGGCGCCGCCGCGCGCAAGGGCGACAGCAAGGCCGCCATCGCCGCCTATCAGGCGATGGCGGATGACGGTTCGCTCGACCGCCCCTATCGCGACCTGGCGCTGATCCGCCAGACCACGCTGGAATATGAAAGCCTCGCTCCGCAGCAGGTGGTCGACCGGCTGAAACCCCTGGCTGTCGAGGGCGCGCCCTGGTTCGGCAGCGCCGGGGAACTGGTCGCCATCGCCTATATGAAGATGCGCAAGCCCGATCTCGCCGGGCCGCTGTTCGCCGCCATGGCGAAGGACAGGAACGTGCCCCAGTCGATCCGTTCACGCGCGCGACAGATGGCAGGCTTATTGGGTGTGGATGCAGTCGAAACGCCGGTCGCGGCGGGACAGGAATGATTGGGCGCATGGGAATGCACAGCATGACGAAATTTTCGGGCGCCGGCCGCGCCCTGACCGTGGCCATGATGATCGCCCTGCTGGCGGGTTGCGGCATCGTGGGCGGCAAGAAGGGCGGCCCCAAGACCCCGGTGGTCGGCAAGCGCACCTCGATCCTCAGCAATGAACAGGGGGTGGAGGTCGATCCGACGCTGGCCGACGTCCCCGTGACCCTGCCCGAACCCTATGTGAACGACCAATGGTCGCAGCCGGGCGGCAGCCCCGCCAAGACCATGGGCAATCTGGCGCTGGGCGCGTCCCCCTCTCAGGCGTGGACCGCCTCCATTTCGGGCAGCACGCCGCAGGCCCGCCTCGCCTCCGCTCCGGTGGTGGTCGGCGGCAAGCTTTACGTCATCGACGCCGATGCGCGGGTCATCGCCTTCGACGCCAACAGCGGTGCGAAGCTGTGGCAGACGCCCCTGCCCGCCGAAGGCAGCGGCCGCGCCCTGTTCGGCGGCGGCGTCAGCGTGATCGACGGCAAGCTCTATGCCAGCACCGGCGTGGGCGATGTTGCCGCGATGGATGCGAACACCGGCGCGATCCTGTGGAAGAAGCGCCCCGGCGGCCCGCTGCGCGGCGCGCCGACGCTCGCCAATGGCCATGTCTATGTGATGGGGCAGGACAATCAGATCTTCGCCCTCAACCAGAGCGACGGCGAGGTGCAGTGGACCGACAGCGGCACGCTGCAAGTCACCGGCATTTTCGGCGTGGCCGCCCCCGCCGCCGCGCAGGGCACGGTGATCGCGGGCTACAGTTCGGGCGAGCTGACCGCCTATCGCTATGAAAATGGCCGGACGCTGTGGGGCGACGCGCTGTCGCGCACCAGCATCTCGACCGCCGTGGCGTCGCTGACCGACATCGACGCCGATCCGGTCATCGACCGCGGCCGCGTCTTCGCGATCGGCCAGGGCGGCCGCATGGCGAGCTATGAACTGGTGAGCGGCCAGCGTCTGTGGGAAATCAACATCGCCGGCATTTCCACCCCTTCGGTCGTGGGCGAATGGGTGTTCGCCGTCACCAGCGACGCCAAGCTGCTCTGCGTCGCCCGCGCCACGGGCAAGATCCGCTGGATCAGCCAGCTCCGCCGCTGGCAGAAGGAAAAGAAGAAGGACAAGGCGATCCGCTGGACCGGCCCGGTGCTGGCGGGCGGGCGGCTGGTGCTGGTGTCGACCCATGGCGACCTCAACTATGTCGATCCGACCACCGGCAAGATCCAGGCGGAAATCGATCTCGACCGGTCGATGTCGCTGTCGCCGATCGTCGCGAACAACACGCTTTATATCCTGGCCGATGACGGAAAGCTGACGGCATTCCGCTGACGCCACCGGCGATTTCAGGTAAACGTGCTCCTGCGAAGGCAGGAGCCCAGTCCAAGCGGTGGAACTGGGCTCCTGCCTTCGCAGGAGCACCCATTTTTTAAAGGATACGGGCCTCTCATGCTGCCCACCGTTGCCATTGTCGGACGCCCGAATGTGGGCAAGTCCACCCTTTTCAACCGGCTCGTCGGCAAGAAGCTGGCGCTGGTCGACGACCAGCCCGGCGTGACCCGCGACCGGCGGGAGGGGCAGGCGAACCTGCTGGGCGTCGATTTCACCATCATCGACACCGCCGGTTATGAGGATGAAGACCCGCAGACCCTGCCCGGCCGCATGCGCATGCAGACGCAGGCGGCGGTGGAAAATGCCGATGTCGCGCTGTTCGTCGTGGACGCTCGCGCGGGCATCACCCCGCTGGACGAGGAAATCGCCCGCTGGCTGCGCGAAGGCGACGCCCCCGTCGTGCTGATGGCCAACAAGGCCGAGGGCAGGGCAGGCGACGACGGCGTGATGGAGGCGTTCAGCCTGGGCCTGGGCGACCCCGTCCCCTTCTCCGCCGAACATGGCCAGGGGCTGGCCGACCTGTTCCAGGCGCTGCTCCCCTATATCGACCGCGAAGAGGAGGAAGAGGAGGCCGAACCCGAAGAGGCCGACCTCGAATCCGCGCCGCTGAAGCTCGCCATCGTCGGCCGACCCAATGCCGGCAAGTCGACCCTCATCAACCGGCTGCTGGGCGAAAACCGCCTGCTGACCGGCCCCGAAGCGGGCATCACCCGTGACTCCATCGCCGTCGACTGGAGCTGGACCAGCCCCGACGGCGAAGAACGCCCCGTCCGCCTGATCGACACGGCAGGCATGCGCAAGCGCGCCAAGGTGCAGGACAAGCTGGAAAAGCTGGCGGTTTCGGACGGCCTGAACGCTGTGAACTTTGCCGAAGTCGTCGTGCTGCTGCTCGATTCCACCCGCGGGCTGGAGGCGCAGGACCTGCGCATCGCGGACAAGGTGATCGAGGAAGGCCGCGCCCTCGTCGTCGCGCTCAACAAATGGGACACGGTGGAGCATGGCTCGGCGCTCTATCAGGGCATCAAGCAGGCGCTGTCCGACGGTCTCGCGCAGATACGCGGCGTGCCGATCATGACCGTCTCCGCCGCCACCGGCAAGGGTCTGGACGACCTGATCCGCGTCGCCTTCGAAACCCGCACCGCCTGGTCGCAGCGCGTGTCGACCGGCATCCTCAACCGCTGGTTCGAACGCGCGCTGGAGGCCAATCCGCCTCCCGCCCCCGGCGGCAAGCGGATCAAGCTGCGCTACATCACCCAGAACAAGACCCGCCCGCCGACCTTCGTGCTGTTCGGCACGCGGCTGGACGAACTGCCCGAAAGCTATCGCCGCTATCTGGTGAACGGCATCCGCAAGGAACTGGGCTTCGGCGCGGTGCCAGTGCGGTTGACGCTGCGCAGCGCCAAAAACCCCTATGCCAGCAAGTGAAGCGGTCCATATCGACGCAAGGGGGATGAAATGCCCCTGGCCCGCTCTCCGCGCGGCGCGGGCGATGCGATCCGCCGATGCCGTGACGGTCGAGGCGGACGATCCCGTCGCCGCCACGGAACTGGAGGCGCTGGCGCGGCAGCAGGGCTGGGGATTTGTTGCGCAAGGGTCCGGCCTTTTTGCGCTCTCCAGATCATCCTGACGTCCTCGCTATCGTCATGCCGAACCTGGTTCAGCATGATGTGGGGTTCCATAACGCCTCCCCTCGCGCTGCAACTTAACCCCCTATTTACGCTCCTCTTCTATATTCCCCCGGCAGAACAGGGAGTGTCAGGGTGTCATATCAAGAGGCCGAACTGGTCAACTGGACCGATTTTGCCAAGTCCCGTTCGGAGCTGGGCACTGCCTTCCTCCGGATTCTGGGCTATTTCCGCGAGGACGGCGCAAAGGCGATCAGCGCGATCGAGGAAGCCTTCCGCGCCCGCAACGCCGCTGCGCTGGTCACCCCGGCCCACACGCTGAAGGGCGAGTCGGCCCAGTTCGGCGCCTATCGGCTGAGCGGCATGGCCGAGAAGATCGAGATGGTCGCCCGCCGCTGCGTCGAAAGCCGGGAAGGGCCGGACGAACTGATCGAGGACGTGGTCGCGCTTCGCCCCTGCTTCACCGAGACGATGGCCCTGCTCGACCGCGACGCCAATCCGCTGGTCGCCCGCAGGCCGCAGGGCTTCGGCCGCCGCGTCGACAATCCGGTCCAGGGATTCGGCCGCGCCGCCAGTTAAATGCGCGGCAGGGATTTGTGGGCATAAAGCGCGCCGCGCTCCCGCGCGGGCAGGAGCACGCAAATCTCTCCGAAGACGTCCGCTTCTATACCTCCGAATTAGTATTGAAATAAAACCGGTCATCCCCCCATATGCGGGTCATGACCCGTTTCTCCGTTCTGGACCTTGTCCCCGTCAACGAAGGCAGTAGCGCCCGTGAGGCGCTTGGCCGCGCCGCCGCCTTTGCCGCCCATGCCGAAAGCCTTGGCTTCCACCGCTATTGGGTGGCGGAACATCATGGCATGCCGGGGATCGCCTCGGCGGCGACCGCCGTGGTCCTGGCGCATATCGGGCAGGCCACCAGCCGCATCCGCATCGGCGCGGGCGGCATCATGTTGCCCAATCATGCGCCGCTGCTGATCGCGGAGCAGTTCGGCACGCTCGCGGCGCTCTTTCCCGGCCGCGTCGACCTGGGTCTCGGCCGCGCTCCCGGCTCCGACCAGCGCGTGGCGCAGGCGATGCGGCGGACACTGACGGGCGGCCCGGACGAATTCCCTCGCGACGTGATGGAATTGCAGGCCTATTTCGCGGGCGACAGCCGCCTCGGCTTCCAGGCGACCCCCGGCGCGGGCGAGGATGTGCCGCTCTGGATTCTCGGCTCCAGCCTCTATGGCGCGCAACTGGCCGCCGCACTGGGCCTTCCCTATGCCTTCGCCTCCCATTTCGCGCCGGGCGCGCTGGATGAGGCCATCGCTATCTACCGCCGTGATTTCCGTCCGTCGGCGCAGCTCGCATATCCCTATGTGATGGCGGGCTACAATGTCTTCGCCGCCGACACGGTGGAGGAGGCGCGGCTCATCGCCACCTCCATGCAGCAGGCCTTCGTGCGGCTGCGCACCGGGCAGCCGGGCAAGCTGCAACCGCCCGTGCCCGGCTATTATGAAAGCCTGCCGCCGCAGGCGCAGGCGATGCTGGCCGATGTGCTGAGCGCGTCGAGCATCGGCACCCAGGCCGATGTCAAGCGCGACCTGGCCGCCTTCATCCGCCGCACGCAGGTGGACGAGATCATCATCGGCGGCCAGATCCACGATTTCGAGGCGCGCAAGCGCAGTCTGGAAATCGCCATGGCGGCAGGCCAGGCGGTGGCCGGCCGAATGGCGTCAGACAGCCATCAGGCGGCCCCCGCTCAATAGCTTCGCAAGCCCCGGCGCGGCGCGGCTGAGCAGCGATCCCAGCAGCACCACGGCGACCAGCACCAGCAGCGGCTGCACCAGCAGATAGGCGGGATAGAAGGGTGAGCCCAGCTTGCCGAACACGACCCCCAGCACCGGCCCGCCCAGCCAGATCAGGA
This sequence comes from Sphingobium sp. PNB, assembly GCF_019873065.1. Lineage (NCBI taxonomy): Bacteria > Pseudomonadati > Pseudomonadota > Alphaproteobacteria > Sphingomonadales > Sphingobiaceae > Sphingobium > Sphingobium sp. PNB. Next base: position 14,225 of record NZ_JAINEZ010000076.1, on the reverse strand, counting down.
TGAGGTGGGAGCAGAAGAGGAAGAAGGCGAAAGGCTCGATCCGCAACAACATGCCCCGCGCCGCGCTGGCCGCTAACGACCAGGCCAGCCGCCAGAAGAACAACGCCGCCGCGACCCGCACCGCCATGTCCAGCACCGCCGTGCCGATGCCCGGCGGCAAGGCGCCCGGATGCAGGGAAATATAGAGCTGCGCGGTCATCAGCAGCGCAAAGGGCGGCGCTGCGACCATCCAGGGCAGCGCCGCCACGCGATCGGCCAGCCCCTCGCGCCGGGCGACGATGCCCATGATGAAGAAGAACAGGATCGACGCGCGCATCAGCACCGGCGGCCCCCAGCCCATGATCTGGCACAGCGCCGCCATCGCGGCGACCGCCCCCAGCGCCCAGCCCGGCAGGCGGACGAACAAGGGCGCGGCGAGCATGCACAGGAACAGGTCGCGCAGGAACGGCATCTGCACGTTGATGTCCGGATTGCGGCTGACGATGAATAGCTCCTCGAACATCCAGCCGGTGGACGAGGGCACGGGCGCGGACAGGCCCAGCATCCAGGCCGCACCCGAAACGAACAGGATCGCCAGCGCATTCCACAGGATCATCGGCAACAGGATCGTCCGCGCCTTCCGCCCGACATGGCGCAACCAGTCGTGGGTCCGCGACGACCCCTCGACCAGCCAGCCGGAAATCAGGCCCAGCAACGGCACGGCGCTGCGCCCGAAAACCTCCATCAGGCCCCAGCGCAAACTGTCCTGCGGCGTGCCCCTCAGGCTTTCCAGATCATGGCCGTTCAGGCCCGTCCACGCATGGACATAGACCACGCCCAGAATGCAGATCACCCGCGCGATGGAGATCGCGTCGGAGCGCCGCGCCGCATCCGTCGTCAGCACCCGCGACACAGGGTTTTCCCGATTTTCGGCCAATGTTTCAACAGCCAAGCCTGACACGCATTTCCTCTGACCATCGCGGCGCCGGGCATGGCCGCACCATTAACATGGGTGAGCGATAAGCAGATTCTTTACCAGTCGCGGGTTAAATCGATCCGACGTGCCGGAATCCCGTCCGGTCGAGGGAAAACAGGTTCATGACCCAGATGCACGGTGCAGACCATTTCGCCGGCGCGCAGCCGCATGTCTTTCAGGCTCCGGTCGATGCCATGGGAATGGTTTTCCAGATTTCCGGGTCCAGTTCGCAATTGATCATCGACGCCTCCCGCATCGCCGCGCTGTCGCACGATTCCGATCCTTCGCTCGCCATGGCGGGGCAGGTCGGCAGCCAGGTGAAGATGCGCGTCGGCCAAGTCTGGCTGATCGCCAGCGTCCGCGCCATGACCATGGACCGGCAGGACAGCAACAGCATCATCGTCGACATCGACTTTCTGGGCGAAGGCGATGAGGAAAAGCTGACGGGGCGCATCTACCGCTTCCGCCGGGGCGTGACCCGTTACCCGACGCCGGGGACGGAGGTCTATCCGGTATCGAGCGCGGACATGCAGCAGATCTATTCGGCCGACGACCGCCCCCATGTGCAGATCGGCACCGTCTATCCCACGTCCGACACCCGCGCCGCGCTTTATGTCGATTCGATGCTGGGCAAGCATTTCGCGCTGCTGGGTTCGACCGGCACCGGCAAGTCGACCAGCGCCGCGCTCATCCTGCACCGCATCTGCGACCTGTCGCCGCAGGGGCATATCGTGATGATCGATCCCCATGGCGAATATGGCGCCGCCTTCCAGCAGAATGGCGCCGTCTATGACGTCAACAACCTCGCCCTCCCCTATTGGCTGATGAATTTCGAGGAGCATTGCGAGGTGTTCGTCACCTCCGAAGGCTCAGAGCGGACGGTGGACTGCGACATCCTCGCCAAATGCCTGCTGGCCGCGCGGTCCAAGAACCGGCTGGCGGAGAGCATCGGCCGGCTGACCGTCGATTCGCCCGTCCCCTATCTGCTGTCCGACCTCACCAACATCCTTCAGAACGAGATGGGGAAGCTGGACAAGGGCACCGGATCGCTGCCCTATATGCGGCTCAAGACCAAGATCGACGAGATCAAGAGCGATCCGCGCTACAGCTTCATGTTCTCCGGCATGCTGGTCGCGGATTCGATGCAGGAATTCCTCGCCAAGATCTTCCGCCTGCCCTCCGGCGGCAAGCCGATCTCGATCATCGACGTGTCGTCCATGCCGTCCGACATCACGTCCGTCGTGGTGTCGGTGCTGTCGCGGCTGGTGTTCGACTATGCCCTCTGGGCGCGGGACGAGCCGCAGCGCCCGATCCTGCTCGTCTGCGAGGAAGCGCATCGCTACATCCCCAGCAGCACGACCGGCGGCGGTCAGGCCGTCCGCCGCATCCTGGAACGGATCGCCAAGGAAGGCCGCAAATATGGCGTGTCGTTGGGCCTCATCACCCAACGCCCGTCCGATCTGGCCGAAGGCGTGCTGTCGCAATGCGGCACGATCATCTCGATGCGCCTTAACAACGACCGCGACCAGGCCTTCGTGAAGGCCGCCATGCCCGAAGGCGCGCGCGGCTTCCTCGATTCCATTCCCGCCCTGCGCAACCGGGAGGCGATCATCTGCGGCGAAGGCGTCGCCGTGCCGATCCGCGTCGCGCTCGACAATCTGGAGGAGGAGCGGCGTCCCGCCTCGGGCGATCCGAGCTTCACGGAACTCTGGCGCCAGTCCGGCGGCGAAGCGGACATCCTCGACCGCACCATCACGCGCTGGCGCAGCCAGGGCCGGTAAGCGATTATCCCGCCGGGACGATCCGTCCGGCGGGCTCGCTCTCCGCATTGATGCTTTCGCGGCACTCTTCCTCGTCCACTGGGACGAGCAGCTTCGCCTTGCGCCAGCCGCCCTGCAGGTAAACCAGCCCCGCCAGCAGGAAGGACGACGCCGAACCCACGGGAAAGCTCAGCCACAGCGCGTCCGCCCCCAGATGCGGATAGCCCAGATGGTAAAAGCCCAGCCGCACCGCGAAGAGGGTGAAGATCAGGATTAACAGCGGCCGCACCACCACGCCATTGGCCCGCATCACGCCGAACAGGATCATCGTGCCGCCGAACAGCACGAAGCTCCAGCTCGCCAGAAGCTGCATGTGCCAGGCGGCGGCGATAGCGGCCTCGTTCCGTCCCAGGAACAAGGCCAGCAGCGGCGCGTGGAACAGCAGGATCACCGCCACCATCGTGCCGGTGATCAGCAGCAGATAACCCATGCCATAGCCGGTGATCCGGCCGATCCGGTCCCATCGCCCGGCGCCGATATTCTGCGCCGCCATGGCGCTGACCGCCGCGCCCATCGCCATGGCCGGCATCTGGAGATAGGTCCAGATCTGCTGCGCCGCGCCATAGGCCGCGGTGACCAGAAAGCCCTCCCGGTTGACGAGGCCGATCATCACCAGCCCGGATGCGGACATGACGATCATCTGCAATCCCATCGGCAGCCCCTTGCCGAACAGGACGCGCATCTGGTCCGGCGCGGGGCGGAGATAAGCCAGTTCACGCCCGCGCAGGCGCAACGGCAGATCCTTCGCATAGGTGTAGAGGACAAGGCCGATCAGGCTGACCACGCCCGCCGCCGCCGTTGCCGCGGCCGACCCGCCTATGCCCATGGCCGGGATCGGCCCCAGTCCCAGGATCAGCACCGGGTTGAGCACCAGGTCGACGCCCACGCTCACGAACATGAAGATCAGCGGCGTTCGCGCATCCCCCGTGCCGCGCAGGCCCATCATCATCATGACGCTCAGCAGGGAGGCGGGCATGGCAACGAAGATCACCCGCAAATAGACGAGCGCCAGGTCGAACGCCTCCGCCGGGGTCGCCAGCAGCCGCAGCAAAGCGGGCGCGCCGATCCATCCGGCGGTCGCGACGACCAGGCCCAGCAGGGTGCAGAAGCCGACGGCAGAACCGAAGGCGCGGCGCGCCGCGTCCAGATCGCCCCGTCCCACCGCCTGCGCGATCATCACCGTCGACGCCATGCCGAAGCCGAAGACGATGGAGAACATCAGGAACATGGTGATGTTGGCGTTGGCGGTCGCCGCCAGCGCCTGCGCGCCCAGGAAACGGCCGACCCAGATGGCGTTGATCGATCCATTCAGCGACTGGAGGATGTTGGACGCCAATGTCGGAACGGCGAACAGCAGCAGGGCCGATGCGATCGGTCCCTGCGTCAGGTCCCTGGCCCGATGTTCCCCTGCAACCATGATCCCTCCTGCCCCCTTGCGGATGGGGACCGTAGGGACGCCGCATCCTTCCGGCGCGCCCCTTCCGGTCCTTTTGCCGGCGCACCCTGCCCGATGCGCCGGCCGGTCAGGCGAGCCGTTCCAGCGCCGCCTTCAATCTTTCCGCCTCGGCCGCCTTTTCGCCATGGTCCTCCCGCGCCTTGGCGACGGCCTCGGGCTTGGCCTTCTCGACGAAGCTGGGGTTGGAAAGACGCCCGGACAGCGAATCCCGTTCCTTCTCCGCCGCCGCCAGCGCCTTGGCGAGCCGCGCCTTTTCGGCGGCGATGTCGATCACGCCCTCCAGCGGCAGGATGAATGTCGCCTCGTCCACCACGATCTGCGCCGCGCCGCCCGTGACGCTGTCGCCGAAGGACAGGCTTTCCACCCGGCCCAGGCGCGCCAATGCGGCCCCCTGGCGGTCGATGCGGCGGCGGGTTTCCTCCGACGCATCATGCACGACGACGCCCAGCTTCGCGCCCGGCGGCACGTTGAGTTCGGTGCGCGCCGTCCGCATCGCGCCGATCAGGCGGATCAGCCAGTCGATCTCCGCCTGCGCCTCGCCGTCGACGGCATAGAGCGCCTGCGGCCAGCGCGCGACGATCAGTTCGCCTTCCCGCGTTCCGGTCAGATTCCATAACTCTTCGGTAATGAAGGGCATGAAGGGATGCAGCATCACCAATATCTGGTCGAACGCCCAGCCGGCCACCGCCCTTGTTTCTTCATCCATGGAGCCTTTGGTCAGCTCGATATACCAGTCGCAAAACTGGTCCCATATGAAGTGGTAGATGGCGTTGGCCGCTGCATCGAAGCGCAGTTCGGCCATGGCGGTGTCGATCGCCTGCACGGTCGCCACCGTTTCCGCGACGATCCAGCGATTGACCGGCGCCTCCGCATGGGGTGCCTCATGGCTGGTCGAGGCCGTGACGCCGTTCGATTGCAGGAAACGGGCCGCGTTCCACAGCTTGGTCGCGAAGTTGCGATAGCCCTCGACGCGCTTCTCATCCATCTTCACGTCGCGGCCCTGGCTTTCCATCGCCGCCATGAAGAAGCGCAGCGCATCCGCGCCGAACCGGTCGATCAGACCCAGCGGATCGACCACATTGCCCTTGGACTTGGACATTTTCTGTCCGTCCGCGGCGCGCACCAGTCCGTGGAGGTAGAGCTTGCGCCACGGCACCTTCTCTCGCGGATCGCTCCGCTCCGGACCCATGAATTCCATCCCCATCATCGCCATGCGCGCATCCCAGAAGAACAGGATGTCGAAGCCGGAGATCAGCAGGTCGTTGGGATAGTGGCGCTTGAGCGTCTCCGTCTCTTCCGGCCAGCCCAGCGTGCCGAAGGGCCAAAGCGCGGAGGAGAACCAGGTGTCCAGCACATCGGGGTCGCGGGTCAGCCTTTTATTGCCGGCAAGAGCCTGCGCTTCCTCTTCGCTTTCCGCGACATAGGGATTGCCGTCCTCGTCATACCAGGCGGGAATCCGATGCCCCCACCAGAGCTGGCGCGACACGCACCAGGGCTGGATATTCTCCATCCAGTTGAAGAAGGTCTTTTCCCAGGTCTTCGGCACGATCTCGATCCGCCCGTCGCGCACCGCCTGCATCGGCGCGACGGCGAGCTTCTGCGCATCGACATACCATTGGTCGGTCAGCCAGGGCTCGATCACGACGCCGGACCGGTCGCCAAAGGGCGTCTGGATGGTGCGTGGCTCGGCGTCGGTGACGACCTCCTCACCCTCCTTGTTCCTGGTGACATGCGGAACCAGCAGGCCAAGCGCCTTCATCTCCGCCACCACCAGTTCCCGCGCCCCGTCCACGCCGTCGTTGCGGAAGCGGTGCAGGCCCAGGAACCGTTCCGGGATCAGCCCGTCGGCGGTCTGGACGACATTGGCGTCGGCATCGAACATGTTGAGCATTTCGGCCGGCCTGAAACCCGCCCGCTTGCCCACTTCAAAATCGTTGAAATCATGTCCGGGCGTGATCTTGACCGCACCCGATCCCAGTTCCGGATCGGCATGCTCGTCAGCGACGACCTTGAAGCGGCGGCCAGTGATCGGCTGGAGGATGTCCTTGCCGATCACATCCCTGTAGCGCGGGTCTTCGGGATGAACGGCGACCGCCATGTCGGCCAGCATCGTTTCCGGCCGCGTGGTCGCCACGACGATATGGTCCGCGCCATTGGCAAGACGAACGCCATCGGCCAGCGGATAGCGGAAATGCCAGAAGCCGCCCTTCACCTCCTGCGTCTCGACCTCCAGATCGGAAATGGCCGAGCGGAAGCGCGGGTCCCAGTTCACCAGCCTCTTGTCGCGATAGAGCAGCCCACGGCGGTGCAGTTCCACGAACACCTTGATGACCGCCCTGGAAAAGCCCTCATCCATGGTGAAGCGCTCATTCGCCCAATCCATGGAGCATCCCAGGCGGCGAAGCTGGCGCGTGATCGCGCCGCCGCTCTCCGCCTTCCACTCCCACACCTTCTCGATGAACTGCTCGCGCGTGTAGTTGGTGCGCTTGTCCTGCCGCGCCTCCATCTGCCGCTCGACCACCATCTGCGTCGCGATGCCGGCATGGTCGGTGCCCACCACCCACAGCGCATCCTTGCCGCGCAAGCGTTCGTAGCGGATCGCGATGTCCTGCAACGTGTTGTCGAGCGCATGGCCGATATGCAGGCTGCCCGTCACGTTCGGCGGCGGGTTGACGATGGTGAAGGGCTCTGCGTCGGGCCGTTCCGGGCGGAACAGCCCCTTCTCCTCCCAATGGGCGTACCAGCGGGATTCGATTTCGGCGGGGTCGAAGGTCTTGGGCAGTTCGGTCATAGGCTGGCCTTTACGCAAGGCGGCGGCGGCGTCAACTTTCCGCCGCCTCGGGGGCGACCTTATTTCTTCGTCCACCGGTCCAGCCAGCCCAGCGCCTCATCATACCATTGCAGCGAGTTGCGCGGCTTCAGCACCCAGTGATTCTCGTCCGGAAACACCAGCAGCTTCGACGGCACGCCGCGCCGCTGCAACGCGGTGAAGGCCGCCAGTCCCTGCGTATAGGGAATGCGGAAGTCCTTCTCCCCCGTCACCACCAGCATCGGCGTCTTCCACCGGGTCACATGGTTGACGGGGTTCCATTTCTCGAACTCCTGCGGATTTTCATAATAGGGTCCGCCATGTTCCCATTCGTCGAACCACAGCTCCTCCGTTTCATAGGCCATGGCGCGGGCGTCGAAAACGCCGTCATGCTGGACCAGGCATTTGAACCCGTCGGGCCAGTTGCCCGCGATCCAGTTCATCATATAGCCGCCATAGCTGGCGCCGAGCGCGCAGCCATTGCCGGCATCGACCTGCGCATCCTTGGCCGCGGCGGCGGCCAGACCCAGCTTCAGGTCCTCCAGCGGCTTCCCGCCCCAATCCCTGTTGATGCTGTCGGTAAAGGCCTGCCCATAGCCGGTCGAGCCGTGGAAATCGACGATCACCGCCGCATAGCCATGGGCGGCGAACGCCTTGGGATTCCAGCGATAGGACCAGCTATCGTTGAAACTGCCCTGCGGCCCGCCATGGACCAGCAGAGCCACCGGCAGCTTGCCCGCCCCGTCTTTCGGCTTCACGATCTGGCCCCAGACGGTGTCGCCATCGGCGCCCCTGAAGCTGAAGCGCTGCACCGACACATCGTCGATCCCGGCCAGCTTGTCCGCATTCACGCTGGTCAGCCGCACGGCCCTGCCCTTGCCGCCGGGCATCTTCCAGAAATCGGCGGGCGCCTGGATGCTGTCGAGCGAATAGACGAAGCCGCCTTTGGGCAAGGGCAGGACGCTGCCCACATGCCCGGTCCGGGTCAGCCGCGCGACCCTGCCCGACGCAGCGTCCACCCGGAACACCGGATGATCCAGCACATCGTCCGCCGTGACCAGAAGGCCCTTCCCGTCCGCCGCCCAGGCGATGGACGCGACCGACCGGTCCCACGCCTCGGTCAGCGCCCTCGTCTCCCCGGTCGCGATGTTGCGCAGCATCAGCACCTGCCGGTCGCTCTCATAACCGGGCCGCTTCATCGCTGCATAGGCCAGCCATTTCCCGTCCGGAGAGACAGCGGGCATGCTGTCCATCGCATCATTGCCGTCCGTCAGGTTGACCGGCGCCGCGCTGCCGTCGGCGGGAACCGCGAAAATGTCGAGATCGGTCGAAAGGGATTCGATCCGCCCGGCCTCACGCAGCGCGAAGAACAGGGTCTTGCCGTCCGCGCTCCACGCAATCTCCTCTGCGCCGCCAAAGGGCTTGGACGGGCTGTCCCCGACCAGCGCCCCCATGACCGACACCGCCTTGCCGCCGCCAAGCGGCATCACGAATATCCGGGAACGCTGGCCGTCCGCCCACATGTCCCAATGGCGTACGAACAGTTGGTCATAGACCCGGCCCGTGCCCGCGCCGGGCGGCGGGGCCGCCTTCACATCGTCCAATGTCTTCGCGCCTACGGGCCGGTCCGCCCACAGCGCGACCCGATCGCCCGCCGGACTCAGCAGGAAACCGGAAATCCCGCCGGGCGCCCGCGTCACCTGCTCGCTTTTGCCGCCGGTCAGGGCAACCCGCCAAAGCTGGTCGTCGCCGCTCTGGTTGGAGAGATAATAGAGCGATTTCCCGTCCGCCGAAAAGGCAGGCGCGCTTTCATTCTTATCCGCGACGGAGGCGATCAAGCGGGGCGCCGCGCCCGCCTGGCTCAGGTCCAGCAGGTACAGGTCCGTCCGGCCCCTGTTCCCCGCAAGATCGGTCACGCGCAACTGATAGGCCAGCCATTGCCCGTCCGGCGAAACCGCCGGCGCCGACACCCGGCGGAGGCCGACCATGTCGCTGGGCGTGAATGGCCGGGCAGAGGCTGGCGCGACGGCCAACGCCGATTGGGCCAGGGCCAGAGCGCCAAATCCCGCCTGCAGAAGATATTTCATGGATGAACACCCTTGGATCGGATCGCGCCGCTCTCGTGCGGGCGGCGTCGACAGCTATGGACAAGGGTGTAGGCAGCGTCCCGCCATGGCGCAAGGATCAACCACCGGAGCGTAACAAAAGAACAAAGATCGTCGGATCATGATGCGTAAGGCACGCAACGCGCCCAGGACCGGCAACCGTTCGCCACAAATAGGCGAATCAGCGCCTGCTGCCGGCTCAACGGCCGGTGATGCGGGCGATTTCCTTGGCCACCATATCCTCGACCATCTGCGGCAGCCGCGCGTCCAGCCATTCCTTCAGCATCGGCTTCAGCATCGAACGCACCAGCCCGTCCAGCGTATTGTCCTCGCCTTCCCTGGGCGTTACCAGCATGGAGGACAAGGCGGACAGCGAATGCCGGGCCGCCACTTCGCTCTCGACGGACAGGATGGACGCATCCTCCTGCTCGGCAACGGGCCGGGGGGTGCGGGACGTTCGGTGGGCGGGCATGGGTTCCTCCACAGCAACCTCGTCGGTCAGCTCCAGCACTTCGTCGCTGGCAGGGTCGGACATCGCCTCTGCGACCGGCACGGGCCTGACCTTCTGCGCGGCCTCGCCGCGCACGCGGCGCGGCAGGGTCTGCACCGCTTCCTCGCCCTCTTCAGCGATGATCCGCTTGATGGACGACAGGATGTCCTCCATCGAGGGTTCCTTGCTCATGTCGCCCATGGTCAACCCCTGTTCCAGTCCCCGTTAACGCCATAGCACCAAAGGAACGCCTTCGGGGTTAAAATTGCGTTAAGGCTGCGCCAAACCGGGGTCCACATTGGCGTTTTGCGCCGGGGAGTCAACGGTCCGCGTCGATTGGACCTTCGGCGCCGGGTCGAAATCCCAATCGAACCACTTGCCCTTCACCCGCTCATAATTGACCATCGGATCATAGAGGGCGCCGGTTTCAAGGTTCAGGTCGTCGGCCTCCGCATGGCCCATGGCCGCCAGCAGGCTGAAGCCGGCGACATAGGCATTGCGCCGCGCCGTCACCAGTTGGACCTTGGCGTTCACCGCCTCCTGCTCGGCATTCAAGATGTCCAGGATGGTGCGGCTGCCTACGGAATTCTCCGCCCTCACCCCTTCCAGCGACAGGTTCGCCGCGTCCACCGCCTTCTGGTTCGACTGGATGCTCTCCAGCGAGGCCTGCCAGCTCGCATAGGCGGATCGCGTCTGCGCGATGACGCCGCGCTCGACCTCGATCTCCTGCTCCATCGCCTGCGATTCGAGCGCCTGCCGCTGCCGCACCTGCGCGGCCGGACGCCCGCCCTGGTAGAGCGGAACGCTGATCTGCACGCCTGCGGACGCCTGCTTGTTGATCTGCGATCCGTTGGCGCTGTTCACGGCGTTGAGCGAGTCGAGATAATTGGTGTAGCCCGCCTGGGTAAAGGCGGAGAGCGTGGGCGACACCGCCGCCTTCGCCGCCCTCACATCATAGGCCGTCGCTTCCCGGCTCTTGGCCGCGGCCAGGATGTCCGGATTGTCCTTCAGCGCGACCTGCACCGCGGCGTCGGGCGTCGCGGGCAGTCCGGGCAGTTCGGGCGGCGGCTGAAGATCGCCCGGCGCTTCACCCACCAGCGCGATGTAATTTTCCCGGCTGGCGATCAGATTCGCTTCCGCCGTCTGGAGATTGGAGCGGGCGAGCGCCAGCCGCGACTCGGACTGCGCGACATCCGTCCGGGTCACGTCACCCACTTCGAAGCGGTCGCTGGTCGCCTGGAGATTGACCTCCAGCGCCTTCACATTGGCCTGGTTGAGCGCGACCACCGCACTGTCGCGGATCACGTCCATATAGGCGGCCACCACCTGCGAGAAGACGCTCGCCTCGGTCCCGCGCAGATCGGCCTGGCCCGCGGCAACGCGGGTCTTCGCCGCCTTCACGCCGTTGCGCACGGCGCCGCCGGAATAGACCGGCACGGTCAATTGCGCGTTCGCATCCACCGTCCGCTGCGGCGAGGTGAAGCTGATCGTCGGCTTGAGAATGCTCTCCGTATAGGTTCCGGTCGCTCCCAGAGAGGGCCGACCCGCCGCCTTCTGAAGCGGCACATTCTCGTCGGTCGCCCGCTGCCCGGCACGCGCGCCCGTCAACGTCGGGTTGGACCGGTAGGCCTTGGCCAACGCCCCCTGCAACGTCTCCGCATGGGCCGCGCCCGCCAGCGTGGAGGACATCGACAGCAACAGGATGAGGGCGGCGCGCCCCGGAAGCTGAACTTTTGCCGTCATGTCCCCCCCAACAGGCCCTTTCAGAACACAAATCTTTCCGGCGCCGCGAAGCCCGGAAGCACAACCATTTCGATGTCGGCGAGGCGGGAAAGACCCAGCACGCCCGACACCACCCGGCCGCTGCACAGACGGGTGACGCCGCGCTCGACGATACCCGTCACCACCCGCGCGCCATCGGCAAGCTGCTGAACGAGCGCGGCGGGCACTTCCTCCACCGCGCCGTCGACAAACAGCACGTCATAAGGCGCGCCGGCCGCGGAACCGGCATTCAGGGGGCCGCGGACAAGGGTGATGCCGTCGACCGCGATCTGCGGCCCGCCCTCTTCCTCGACGGCGGTGACCTGCGCGCCCAGCGCCGCGAGCAGCGCCGCGCTGTAACCGGTCGCCGCGCCGATCAGCAGCACCTTGTCGCCCTTGAGGATCTGCGCTTCCTTGAGCAGGCGGCCCGTCACCAGCGGCGGATTGAGCGCACGCCCGTTCGCCAGCGGAACCGGCCGGTCGACATAGGCCATCGCCCGCCGCTCGGCCGGCACGAATTCCTCGCGCGCCACATGCGCCATCGCCGCGATCACGCGCTGATCATCCACATCGCTGGTGCGAAGCTGGCTTTCGACCATGGCGGTCCGCATCGATGAAAAATTCTGCTCGGTCACGACAATTCCTCGACTGGGATAGCTTTTAGAAAAGCTGTATTAGGAAAGCAATACAGCAAAGATATAATCGGACCTCTAAATCAGCGGACAAGCCACGCCAAGCGGCTTTGCGCGCCGTGGCGCCAGAATCTTGCGCCCCAATATAACAGCGCTGCTTGACTTTGCATCAAAAGCCGCACATTTGCGGCCACCCATGCCGAGGCCCGATGGCGGAGTGGTGACGCAGCGGACTGCAAATCCGTATACGCCGGTTCGATTCCGGCTCGGGCCTCCAGACAATTTCCCGTCAGGCGATCAACCGCCATCCCACCACCACCAACACCGCCGCCAGCAAGGGCTGAAGCACGCGGTCCGACGTGCGCGTCGCCAGCAGAGACCCGATCACGATGCCCGGCAGCGATCCGGCCAGCAGGTTGACCAGCAGCACCGGGTTGACGTTGCCGATCCACAAATGGCCAAGCCCGGCCACCAGGGTCAGCGGCACGGCATGGACGATGTCGGTCGCCACCAGCCGCTGCATCCGCATGCGCAGCGGGTAGAGCGCCAGCAGCAGCGGCGCGCCGATCGCCCCTGCCCCGACCGAAGTCAGCGTCACCATCGCGCCCAGCAACGCCCCCGCCAGCACGGTCAATGCCGGCTGCCAGCGGGTAAAGCGGTCGGCCGTGCCGACCCGGCGGGCCAGCGCCCATTGATGGAACCGCCCGCGCAGCAAGGTCGCGACCGCCGTGCCGATCAGCACCACGCCCAGCGCGCCCGTGATCACGCCGGTCTTGATCTGCCCCAGATGCATCTGCGACAGGATCGCCAGGACGATCAGCGATGCGGGAATGCTGCCGATCATCAGGCGCTTTACCACATCATAGTCCGGGCCGCCCTCCGCGCCGCCCTGATGGTGGTGCACCGCACCCCCGACAGCCTTGGTGATCGATGCGAACCACAGGTCGGTGCCGACCGCCGTGGTGGGCGCGACGCCGAACAGCAGGATCAGGATCGGCGCCATCAGCGATCCGCCCCCCACGCCGGTCATGCCAACCATCAGGCCGACAAAAAGGCCTGCGATCGCGTGCAACCAATCCATATTCCGCCCCAAACTCATTACGTCGTGAAATCGACCGACGTGTAAGGCCGAAAAACCATGCCAGCCAGCCCCCTTTTGGATTGGAAATTTATCGTCGCCAAAACAAATGCTGTTGAATGCATGAATGGCGCGATCCCCTCGACTTTCCGCGCCCGCCTCGTCTAAAGACCATTGGACAATGCGCCTTCATGGTGCATGGCGTCGCCGGCCCTTTTCGCCTCCCGGCCACCCAACGGCATCCTGATATGAGCGGGTGGGAGGGGCAGAGAGCCGGCACCGCATCGAAATTGGCTCTTTCGCGCATTTCCAAACAGGCTCTAAAGACAGGGGCATGATGAAGCTGTTCATTGGCAACAAGGCCTATTCGAGCTGGTCGCTGCGCGGCTGGCTGGCGTGCAAGCTGTCCGGCCTTCCCTTCGAGGAAGTGGTTGTGCCGCTTTATGACGAGGCATGGGAGAAGCGGCGCGAAGGCGACGAATTCGCGCCCTCTTCCGGCAAGGTTCCCATATTGTGGGACGGCGATGACATCGTCGTGTGGGACAGCCTGGCGATCGTCGAATATCTGAACGAAAAGTCGGGCGGCGACAGATTCTGGCCGGCCGATACCGCCGCGCGGGCCATGGCCCGTTCGATGGCGGCGGAAATGCATTCAAGCTTCGCCGCGTTGCGCCGCGAGCACAGCATGAACATCCGCCAGATCTATGCCCCCGTCCCGCCGTCCGAAGCGGTGACTCAGGACATAGCCCGCATCATGCAGCTCTGGGCGCAGGCCCGCGCCCGCCATGGCGGCGAGGGGGAATTCCTGTTCGGAGACTTCAGTGCGGTCGATGTGATGTTCGCGCCGGTCGTGACGCGCTTCATCACCTATCAACTGCCCGTGCCGCGCTTTGCGGAGGCTTATATGCGCGCGGTCATCAACCATCCCTGGATGCAGGAATGGATCGGCGGCGCCCAGGCGGAAGAATGGGTGATCGACAAGTTCGAAGCGCCGCCGCAATTGGGGTGAGGCCGGTTTTGGCCAGTTCAAGACCTTCCCCTCCCGTAAACGGGAGGGGTTAGGGGTGGGCGCGAGCGTAGCGAGCTTCTGACTTAGCCGTTGCAAAACAGCGCAGATGC
>NZ_JAINEZ010000075.1:0-26938 GCF_019873065.1 Sphingobium sp. PNB | reverse complement strand
CGCCTTCCTCGACGACTTCGTCGATGATCCCGAACTTGCCGCCCGCTTCAAGGCTCAGCCGCCGCGGTAACAACCGGGCGGTTACGGATAGGAGGCCCTACTTTGGCGTGAAGAGCACCGTCCGGCATTCTTGAGGGTGGCGGCGACCGGACCTGACCCTGTAGCAATCGCCGGACCTAGCCTGGTTTCGTCGATCAACTACTGCCCTGGCCGCGCCCATCGATCTGTTCAGGCTGCGAGGCAAGCCAAATATGTCTGCATTGGCTGCAAGGTGTCGCAGGCGGGCTTCTGAAAAAGATAGCCGAAATACCCGTCCTCACCGGTCGGCGCTGCGCCATCCAACAATTGGTCGGGTTCGATGATCGGCCGTAGTATGCAGGGTTCGATCGGCTTGAACAGCTCTGGATGACAATAGGTCACAAACGCACCGTACCAGGCAAATTCGTAGGGGCTCACCGCGATCAAACCACAAAGGTTGGTGTAGCCGAAATCTGCCGCGCGCGATTCGAGAGAGAGGCAAATATCTGAATCAAATATGCCGTTACACCCGATATAATGATATTTGAGTGGGTTAAGACGCGCACTGAAATGTTCGTCAATGGCATCAAATGCCACGCCGGCCGAAACGAGATTGCCTCTCAGCCAACATTGTTCGCCCGTATCAATGAAGTGCTGATTTATTTCCTGTCGATCTAGAGGGCGGGCCGTGGTGCACAAAACGCCGTCACGAAATAAGGCTGTTCCGAAGTCGAATGGTTGCGTAAAGAACTGGGCTGAATCGCACGTCAGGTAATACCTTGACAAGCCGAGCTTGGAAAAGGCCAGTTTAACAACCTGCTGTACATGCCAACCGTCGAAATAAGCCGGTGGGACATTACCAGTCTTCTCCAACACCCAATCTTCATACAGGATTATCGGCAGTCTTTCGACGAACCCCGTAACAGAAGCGCTATCAAACAGCCTATCGAATAGCGCTTCATCCCGCCTTGGGATAACCAGATAGAAGGGGACTTCAGGTTTTACGTAAGAGAGGTAGGATCCAAACAATATAACGGACCAATGAGCATCATTGGCATAGCTCTTGTTCAGAATAGCATAGTCCCGATCAACGTCCCGGCCGTGGATCCGGACGCCTTGGAACTTCAGTCGCGTATCGTCCGCAACCGTCAGGCGGATCTCGAGGTCACTGACGTCTTGGGGTATATTCAGAGAGAAAATCGTTATGAGGCCGGGTCCAGCCTGTGCCGTTATGTCGGTTTTCACAAACTCATGCAGCCCGGAATTGCAAACCACGTCAACAATTGCGCTCGCGCCGCT
The DNA here is from genome assembly GCF_019873065.1 of Sphingobium sp. PNB. Classification (NCBI taxonomy): domain Bacteria; kingdom Pseudomonadati; phylum Pseudomonadota; class Alphaproteobacteria; order Sphingomonadales; family Sphingobiaceae; genus Sphingobium; species Sphingobium sp. PNB. The sequence goes on along the minus strand of NZ_JAINEZ010000075.1, from coordinate 25,621 downwards.
ATTCTCCACCTCGCCAAGAACAGCCACGGTGTAGACGCCGGCTTTGCAGGCGCGATAGGGGCCGCAGACAAGGAAGCCGGATTTTCCAACCGTCTGTATAGACCGATCACCCCGTTGGCCGTTCAGGACGAAGCTTTCATAGTCGTCGACAGTCAGGTGCATCACATCACCTGGAGACTTGTTCCCCACCGGGGCCGACATCATCATCTTCAGAAAAGCTCCGTGCTTGGAGAGCGCATCTTAGCCGCCCAAGATTTCTTCAGGGCAGACAGTGGTGCGAAAGGGCGCGCCATCCATCCACCCTCCAAACCAACCAACGGCCGCATATAAGGCTCCCATGCCGGAAAAAGGACGGTGTGACAACCTTCATCGGCAATGCTCCCCGGCCGTGCGCCCCGTCGCGGTGCGAAACCGTGATCATTGGCGCAGGAAGCTTGGGCGCGCTGCTGGCCTTGAAGAGCGGTGCGGCATGCTGTTTAAAATATTGGGATCGGTTCCGGCTGAAGGCCAATCCCAAAATATAGGCCTTTTCGTCGTTTTTTTCGATAGGGGGTATCGCGTGCCGGAAAGGCATGGATTTCTGCGGCTTTGAGCTCCATTCGGGGCATTTCCTGAAACAAAGCGATACCACGAGAAAGAAAAAATCTCTCCAAATCCCCGGAAAATCAACGTTTTTTTTGCAGTTTTGAAAGAGGTTCTGGCGCCGCTTACGAAACCTCCTCAGCCGGCCCCATTTCGCTCAGATTCCCTTCCCATCCATTATCCATTATTTCGCGAGCGGCCCCGAAGGAAACGGAGTTCAAGCGAATGCCAAGCGGCCTGGGATCCTCATTAAGCCCCAGCGACATCGGGCTCACTGGCTCAATTCCGCTCAAACTTACCCGGTGGATGCCAGGCTCGACGAAATCGATCAGTGGCAGCAAAATCTCCTGGTTTTCTCCGGGAATAACCTGCATCTCCAACGATGCTTCATCATTGACCGCATAGTGAAGCGACACACCGACATCTCCATAGGATCCGGGTAGCACTTCTGCGTGGATGACTGGAGCTTGAGCTACATCCCTTGTCCGGAAGGCAAAAGTCACCGACGAAGCCGCCGACCAGCGACCATCCGGTTCCCAATCATGCCATCCATCCAGCATAAGCAATTTCCCGCCCGCGCCATCAAAGGTCCGTAATTCAAGACCGAGCAATTGCACGCCAAACCGCCGATAGTCCGGATGCGCTTCGCTTCGGCTCGGCCAGTTCGGATTATTGGGTATCAACCGAATATCGACCTCGCCCCGGCTATTGGCCGCAGCGTCCAACGGGACGAGTATCCGGTGCTGCAACGCAGTTCCACCCGGCATCTTAGCTTCGGCGATTTTAGCGCCGCCGTTGGCGAGGATTGTTATGCTATCGTCCTGCCGGTCACTGCCCATGCGGGAAAGATCCAGCAGGAGAACGCCATCTCTAACGATATCGGGGTCGACAGAAAAACAAATGCGCCCCGTATCTGCTAGTGACCATATTCCTGCACCATCGGGATTATGCCAGCCACCACACAGCATCTGGTCCGGAAGCCGCTGCCGATCCGGATCGGAACCTGGACGAAGAAACTGGCCCGGAGTCATCAGTGGCCATTTCTGGCTGGGCAACAGCATATCCTGACTGAAACTCATCATGCTGACGAAGAAATCTGACTTCCCAGCCTTTTTTCCCCCAGCCTCAAAGAGGGAAACGTACAACGGGTCCGATTCAGTTAAAAGAGTGGTAGGAATTTCCACGTCGACCACCGTGGGGATATCATCCTGCAATTCTATGGCAGATACGCAATGGTCGTTAACGAACAATATTATCGTTATCGGATGTCCGGGGGAGGCGTGGGGCGCATCGATAACGAATTGCATCCTGACAGGGCGATCAAACCGGAGGCGCGCAACGCCGAACGCCAGATTCAGGCAGTTGTTTTGGGCATGAACGCCATCTCCCCCATAAGGCGATCCGATTCGGCAGAAGGGCCGGAAATCATGTATCCTCTCGTCGGGCGTAACGGAGGGACGATGGATCGTTTCGGTAAGCCGACGGGGCAGATCAACCGATGGTTCAACTTGCAGGGCAGCACGAATGTCTTCACGCGTACTGAACAATATGGCAGCGTCCCCTGCCTGAGACCTTCTTTCGACCATGAACGCGCTAAGACCGATACCCAAGCGCCTGGCATCTTCGGAGCTGTGGAATACCTCCCGAACAGCAAAGGCATGATCACCGATCATCTCTATGACAAGACAGTCATCTTTGTTGATAATCTCCTGCGGGATAACCACCCGGTTGATCAACAAATCTGCTGTCTCCTCTCCAACTGCAACAGGCGGAAATTCCCATAGTCCCACGACCCGATCATTGGCACGCACTTCATAACGAAGCCGTTCGTGGCTTGGCTTCGAAACTTTGGCTAGGACAGTGAGAACAACATCTTCGTCTGGAACATGAGCAAACCGCAATTCGATGGTCCCGATAGTCGATTTAGCCCATCGTCCCCACACTTCAGAGCCATACCACCCCGACGGCAGATAAGACGCTCCCTCACCATGATTGCCAACCAAGGCGACGTCGCCCAGATTATAAACGGTGGCCGCGCGCACTTTCATTTCTGCGGCCAGAGCCTCGACGATATGGTCGGTTGTTTCGCTCCAGGAAGTGACGGTGAAATTTTCCCTGATTTCGGCTTCACGGGTCGCCCGGGATGTTGATGACGTGGAATAATGTTGAATCATGGATGCCCAGCGGATGCGGTCGAAGGGATCAATCAAGTCCGTAAGATCCGGGGCGATTTCCTTCATCGACGACCGGTTGGAAGACAGGCAAATCTTACCGTGCGCCAAGCTTTCGCCGACCGGCAATCCCCAACCCTCATATAGCGAGGGATAAGCCGTCATCAGAGCCTTGTCATAAAGCCAGTCCAGCGAGCTATCGTCGATATTATCCAGAATATGGATATGTGAATTGACTTTCGGGTCATCCCGCATGACGCGTGCGGTCTCAGCGCCATTCCATGAAACGCCGCCCACGATCACAAGATGAGGGCAGGCGTCGCCCATCCTTTCCCGCAGAATGAGCCAAACATCGTAAAGGAGCCCATAGTTTTTGCGAAGATGAATTCCGCCAACACTCAGCACGAATGGACGGCTGCGGAAAAACTCCTGGGCTCGCATTCCTTCTGGAGTGGATTTTGATTCAAACGTGCCCACTTCATCAGCCAGACGGATTTTGGCAACCGTCGGCATGGTTATGTCATATTTTTCCGCAAAGGCAGAAACATCTCTACGCGTGCTTTCCGAATAGACGAGCAAACGGTTCGTGTGCTCAAGGATTATCGCACAATTCCGCTCCCAACGTTCCCCATAGTTGCCCTCATACCAATGTGGGAACAGCGCGGGGGTCATATCGTGCATCAGCACTGTCAAAGTCAATTTATGACCACGCGCAAAATGAGCTAGTTCCATGGCATAATCGGAATTAAGCATCCAGCTACTGCCAACCGAAATAATGTCACTGTTGTCAGAGAATATAATTGCATTTTTCTTGTTTAATTTCTGCGACATAAGGCGAACCATATAGGCATTCAAAATATCTTTAATTATTACTTCTCTAGGTATTTCTAGGAACCCAATTTCATTTGAATGATAGAAAACAAAACGAACGGATAAATCCATTCTCTTGCTCAATTCTTCTCCTATCGATCGCTCTACCCTGACTATGCCGGATAACATATTGGCATTATTGGCCCAGGTAGTGACATCAAGAATAATATCACCATGACCGGTTTTGGCAGCAAAGATGCCCCCCCTATTTCCTTCTTTTGTACGAATTTCTGTAAAACGGTGCAGCACTTCGTCATATACGGCTCGCGTTTGCTGAACATGCTTCTCCCAAGAGAATTGTTCCTTGACATGATTTGCGAGGTCAAGAGCTTGCGCAGGGGTAATGGGCTCATCCCACGCTTCCCGAACAGCGTCGCGGAGGGAGTCCGAGCAGGACGGATCGCAATAGCGAGCACGGTCTCCAATATACTCACACTCGCCGGAACGATCGCTGAGTACCATGTTGGCCCCGGTTGCGGCAGCCTCAAGAGCTGTCAGTGGCGCCCCTTCCGCCCAGCTTGGCAAAACAAAAACGCGGGCGCCGGCGATCGCGGAACGAAGCATATCCGAATTTGGCTCCAACCGGTCTATCATGACGACACCCGGACCGCCAAAGCGCCTGATCAGATCAGCATATTCGGGATGCGCTTCATGACCGATAAGGACGATCGGCAGATTACTATCCCTCAAGGCGTTCACCAGCATCAGCTGATTTTTGCGCGGCTCCACTCGGGCAACGCAAACCACATAATCCTGCAACCCATAGGCCTCACGGAACAGGTCCCTAGGCGCATTCTGGAAATGAGTAGCGTCAACTGGGTTACGAACAAGATATTCAGACGTACCCACATCTCCGACAAGGTCTTTGAAAGCGTTCCGCTCACTCTCGCTCAAATAGATTAGGGCATCGGCCAGCTCCGCAATCTCGGTCGCCATGTCTCGATATCCCGGCTCCGGATCGGCCGATGGATGCAAGGTCGATCGCTCACGATGAATTTGCGCATAGTGCCGGACCATCGTTTCGGCCTCGCCGCCCGATTCAGCCCTCCGGAAAGCGCGAAAAATGTCCGCCTGCCAAAGCGGAGCCTCTGAAAGGTCAAGGAAGATCGGCGAAAAGACCAACGGCTTATTCAGTCGCTTTGCTTCTCGAGCAACACGCAGCGCAGTTTTCGGGTGCCATATGTTGAAGCCATGAACGATATCCGTGGACGGCATGATTCGGTCGTGAAGAGCCGTCGCCGCCACAGACAATGACCGGAGCGCCTGTGCCGTCGCTGGGACACGTCGACTGGGGCCTCCCAATGTAGTGTCTTCAAACCCGTGGGTGACAAGTGACACGCCATACGTCTTGGACGGCTTGCCACCACTTCTATAAAGCGAGGGAGAAGCTATTTGCTGGAATAGCGTGCAGAACAACTTGTCGTGCTCGCTAGCCCAGCGGTCCCAGGTAACATGTTCCACCGAAGCCCGCAATTTCATCCGTTCATCGCGCAATCTCATCAAAACCGTACGAAGCGAGGCGGCATCCCCATTTTTGAAGGGAATATGAGGGAAGTCAGACACCCAGCCCACGTCCGAAGCAATGACCTCAACACCCGATGCCAGCGCCTCCAGCACGCTCATTGGACCGCCCTCATTGAGCGCAGGCACCAGAATATAGTCCATTGATTGGTAAAATGCCGGAAGGTCGACTTCGTCGATATGCTCGGCCATGCCCGGCCACCCTTCACCCGTAAAGTGCCATTCTATGTCCGGCACATCCATCACTGCGCGCACCAACGCCTCGCCCTTACGTCCGGTGTGATAGGTGCGACCAACAACGGCAATTTTGATCTTGGGTCGAAAAGCATCGATGTCGACCCCTGGCATGATGCAACTGGATTGCGAAACACCAAGAGCGTCGATCAATTTGAGCGTAGCACGCGACATGGCGATAGCATGATCGACTTCCAGTGCGGCCGCATCAAAGCGAGCGGCAGTAGCTGCGTCCTCCTCGCGATGAGTGAACAGTGCGATCTCGATCGGCGAAATCCTCCCGCCACGACACCCATAGGTTATGTAATATTGAATCGAAGCTGTCGGATCCGTATTTCTACCATAAGTGACATAAGGCAAACGGTCAGCGATCTCCTTTGCCAGCCGTTCCAATATCCACCCGGTGTCAGATATCACAATATGCACGGACAACCGCGGCTTTACCCACTGACCAATTTTACCATTCATGGCAGTCATCTATGCAACAACCTTTGACGCAAAAAATTATATAATATTATGATATCTGATGAATTAACAACCACTTTTACCGCACCAAGGATGAAGTTGGCCGCAAACTGAGCTCGAACCTGCAATTGCAGAATACCGGCCGCAGTCGATCTAAGGTGTTGGGTTGGACGGCTCCCATCGGCATCGCAATGTGCCAAGGTGATGTCGCTGTAGGACACACATGCTATTGCCGAACCGAAGAGATCTTGTAATTGAAGATGCAATGATGCGTGGACGATACGTTCTTGGATCTCGGGCGAGGGAGAAATTCCCGTGAAGCCGGAGATATGTTCGTCGTTATTCCTTGAATGCTACGCGGGCCGCACATGGATGGATATGTTCCCGAACTACTGTTGAGATCGTTGCGCTCGATCACCATCGGGCCCGTCAATTTATCCACGTTGAGCGCAAGCATGGCGCCCCTGACCCTGTTGTCGGTCACAGCACCGCCAAAGGTGGGCGCTTCATACCATGGTGCCGATCCGATCATGATACCAAAACCACAGCGATGCCGCGGACCACAATCGATCACATTACGCCTGACCCTCGTGCCAGTGAAGTCGCCGCTGGTGGCCTTGGGCCAAGCCTGGAGCATGATTTCCGCGAACGAGCCACCTTCCTCGGCATCACTATGACTAAATTGATTGTTCGCAACCATACAGCCGACACAGCTTCCAAAGATGAGTTGCACATCAGTGTTGTCGTGAAACCGATTACCCGATACCTGAAAGCGCTTCGCATTGTGGATTGTAAGGCCATCGGCCCATCGTAAGTTAGCGTTGTGCGTCCCGTTCCCGTTGAAGGAATTGTTCCTAATAACCGTGCCGGTGCCCGAGCCATATTCAAGCGCTGTATAACAAGCCATGTCCCGGAAAACGGACCGCGTAATCGAAACATTATCTCCGCTTATCCTCAGTCCGCCTCCCATCGGCCTTTCCTTGTCAGATGCACAACGCTTTGCGGATAATTTAGGATCACTCAGGCGCGTTCCCTGAAATACCAAGCTATCAAGCCGGACAGCGTCGCTAATTATATCGAAAGGCATTATCGCGTCTCCCACCTGGGAGGAGGGTGCGATCGCGAGATGCAACAGGGCGCAGCGCGCTTCATTGGCAGAGCATGGCGGGGCGATGTTACTCCGGCCCCGGGTCTGCAATTTGACAGGACGCAATATCCGGATGGGTGTCGCGATCAGATAGTGACCTGGCGGGATCGCCACTGTTCCGCCTGGGGGCGTAGCGTCTAGGCAGGCCTGAAGCGCTGGTCCCGCATCGCGCACGTTGCCCGCAAATGATGACACCGCATCGCACGGCCCCTTCGGTTGAGCGCGGGCAACATCGGGATGCCCTTCAACAACACCCAGCATTAGGAGTACCAGGACCACTAAGCTTTGGACAAATGCCCAGGCAGGGGGACGATAATCTGGGTTCCCAGGCTTGCGGGATGATTGGGCCTCGTGCAGGAAGCGCCTAAACACGGCATTTACCTCTTGGGGTTCGTAGGAGCAAAATATGCTTTCAAAACTATTGGACGGCAAGCGCAAGGTCAGCGACCGCCGAAAAGGTAATCAGTGCCGTGACGCCCGCGATTGGGCGGGCGCAGTCAATGCCTATACGCGCCATCTTGCGTTCAATAATGCGGACCAGCCCATCTGGGTTCAGCTGGGCCATGCCTGGAAGGAGCAGGGGCAGCTTGAGGAGGCCGCTGAGGCTTATCAGACAGCCGTCGATCTGGATATCAACGACGTGGACGCCAATACCCACCTCGCCGACATCCTACGTCGCCTAGACCGGGGCGAAGAGGCTCTAGCAGCTTATGAACGAGCAAACCGCGCTGCACCCAACGCAGAGGCGATGCGTAATATCCGATTATTACGTAACGACGCCAAGGTCACGGTTGCCACAGGCCTGGGGGAAGGAACGACCTTCTTTGCGATCCAGGATCTGTTTGGATATCTCAAGGCGCATGTAACGATGTCGGGCATCCAGCGCGTCCAAGCTGGTATTGCGATACACGCGATTAAGGACGCGGATGTCGATGTCCGCTTCATCCTGACCGACGCGGGGGACAGAACACAGGTTCTTCCTGCCGGAGAATTCTGGATGGTCGATAACGCACTGGTCATGGGCATCATCGATTATGCCTCTGGCAAGCACGTCGATCATGACGCGCTCCGCGCAATGGTGATGGCGTGTGAAGATGGTGCAGAACGCGTTCAGCCGTTGCAGGGGAGTACTATTGTCCTGCTGGGAGCCTTCTGGGGACTGGGGAACAGCATCAGGGATTTTGTACATTCCAAGCGCGCTGGGGTACGCGTGGGTGCCTATGTCTATGACATCATCCCGGTCACTCATCCTGAATTTTGCGATGAAGCGTTGGTCACCGATTTTTCGATGGCGATCTGCGAATTATGCGCCACCGCTGACTTCATACTGACTATTTCCGATGCGACGCAGACTGCGCTGAAGGATTTCATCACTGAAAGCGGCGGGCGGCCGATCCCCATGACAACGGTCCCCTTGGCGCATCACCTGACGCGTGAAGTTGATGAGGTGGTCGAATGGCCTCAACAGTTACGACGCGTGAAGGGGAAACGCTATGCCGCCTATATCTCAACCATAGAGGGGCGAAAAAACCATCTCTATGTCGTCAACGTCTGGAGGCGTTTGATCGCCCAGGGTGTCGATGTTCCCGACCTAGTGTTCGTCGGGCGGCACGGTTGGAAAATTGGCGCGCTTACCGATGTTCTGGCGGCCACAAACAATCTCGACGGGCGCCTCCATATTGCGCACAACCTGTCCGACGGCGAACTGAATGCTGTCTATGCCAACTGCGATTTTTCTGTTTTCACCAGCTTTGTCGAAGGCTGGGGTCTGCCGGTCGGCGAAAGCCTGTTCCACGGCCGTCCCTGCATCGCGTCCGACACGTCATCAATCCCTGAAGTTGGGGGCGACCTGGTGGACTATGTAGATCCATTCAGCATCACGCAGGGAATGGAAGTTTTCCGCCGCATGATCACGGACAAAGCGTATCGCGACACTCGGGCACAAGCTATCCGCGATCGTTTCGTTCCCAGAACGTGGAAGGACGTGGGTGCGGACTTCCTTGAAAAGGTCAAGGCATATCAAGATACCGATATCGCGCCTTTCGAAGGTAACCTTAAGGAAGGACGGGCACTTTCGTTCAAGATAACCCCTGGACATCGAATCAACACCAAGGTTTATTTCAAGAATCCCAAGCGTATCTTGATTGATTCTGTGTTTTTATATGGGGCAGAAAATCATGGTGTGTGGATGAAAGGCCCGCAGCCTACATTCTCGATACCGACCGAAATGGCACCGGGCACGTCCGTTCTCGCCTATATTCAGTTTTCGGTGGCACCAGGTGCCTCAGACTGCATGATGACCCTGTTCGATCAGGTTGCGAACGAGGAAACAGATGCCATAAGATTGTTTGACATCAGTCATGGCCAGCCGGTTCGCTTCATGGCGAAGGTAGGCGAAGACAGCGCAATACGTATAAGGATCGATGTTACAGGCTCCTATCCGCGGTCTGCTAACGATGCACGCAATTTTGTTATCGGACTACGCACATTTGGATATGCTGATCCAGAAAACATGCGGGGACGGCAAGAATTACTTGAGGCCATGAGTCTAGTGGATCGAGCAAGCTGATATTTCCTTGACAAATGCAATGGTGCCAGAATCAGCCCAGCTTAATATGCCGATCTGCATCGACGGGCGAATGCTCAACGATGGAGGTGCTGGCACGGGAGTGGGGCAATATGCCCGCACTTTGATCGCTGCATTGCAAACGGCAGGCATTTGCCCTTCCGTTTTGAAGGATGGCGGTCCGGCAAGGCATCGCCCACGCATCCGCAAGCTTTTGGCGGCGGCGCGGCCATGGTCTCGCGTGGCATTTTTCAGTGATCAGGGCTTCTACGTGCGCGACGTTTTTCGCGAAGCGCAAGTGTTCTTCAATATGCACAAACGCCCTATGCCTATTGCCCTGCCGGGGCGGCCTGGCATCATGCATTGGTCCTATCCGCTGCCCCTACAGATCAGAGGATGGCGCAATCTATATACGGTGCACGATGTGATGCCACTTGACCCCGGGATCCCAAGCCCCGTCGACGGGGCCAGACTTCGCACCATGCTGAATGCGCTGCGCGATACGGGGGGAGAATTTGTGACTGTGTCAGATACTGCGCGCAGCCAGATCATTTCGCAAATGGGCTGGCCTATGCATATGGTAGCGACCTGTCACCAGGCAGCGGATATCTCGGGAGCGCGACAGGGAGCGCTGCCAGAAAGCCTCTGCGAGGGTGACTATCTTTTGTATGTGGGTGCCGTTGAAGCGCGTAAGAACCTACTGAGGCTGCTCGAAGCCTATCATGCCAGTGGCAGTCCGACGCCACTGGTCATCTCGGGCCCAGACGGTCTCGATGCTGCAGCCGTTGACGCGCGTATCAGGATGACCCCAGGGGCGATCAGACTGGGGCTCCAACCCCGCGACAGGGTGCTTCAACTGATTGCCGGCGCGCGCGCGCTGATCCTTGTATCGCTAGCTGAAGGATTCGGGCTGCCTGTCGCGGAGGCGATGGCGCTGGGGACGCCCGTTATTTCCGCCGACGTGCCGGCATTGGCCGAGGTGGGAGGCGGCGCCACACTGCTTGTCGATCCGCTCAACATAGCAGCATTGCGTGACGGCCTGATCGCTATCGACAGCGATCCTTTGTTGCGCGATCGCCTTTCCAGGCTTGGAGCCAAAAGAGCGCAACATTTTGCCCTCGAGCCCTATGCACAGCGGCTCCTCAAACTTTATGGGATAGCATGACCGACAACGCTTTATCGGCAATCCGCATTGGGCTGGATGGCTATAATCTGGCCATGCCGCAAGGGACCGGCGTTGCAACCTACGGGCGCAATCTGGCTGCGGCCGTGGCGGAACTAGGCCACTCGGTTGACCTCGTCTTCGGCGTCAACATACCGCGGAAGGCCAACAATGAACTTCTGGAATCTCTCTTTTTCGGACAGTTAGGCGCGGATTCTCCCGGTCACTTGACTATGCGCCGACGGATGCGTCGCTGGCGTGTACATCCCTTTGAGCATGAACTGATCCAGATTCCCGTAACTGGTCGCACGGTATCATTGGAAGGCACCGCCCAACTGCCTGCCTTTGAGCGGCTCTTCAATCGCGCCGAACTTTATGACCTCTGCGCCCGGCACTTCCGCCGATATGGTAAGTTTATGACACTAAATATGCTCGATCCGCCCGCGATCATGCACTGGACTTATCCCCTGCCAGTACGTCTGGCGGGCGCGCACAATATATACACTCTGCACGACTTAGTGCCATTACGGCTGCCACGCGCCAGTCTTGAAGATAAGCGCTATTATGACGCGCTAGTGCGAACCTGCGTCCATGAGGCCGATCAAATTGTTACGGTCTCGGAAAAGTCGCGTACCGATATTATAGATCTGTTAAATGCAAATCCCGAAAAGGTCACGAACTGCTACCAGACCAGCGACATGCCAGCACTGCGAGATCCCGCAGCGCTGCCCAACCGCCTGCATCAACTTTTCGATCTGGAGATGAATGGCTATTTTCTGTTTTTTGGCGCAATCGAACCAAAGAAGAATCTGGGCCGCATAATCCAGGCTTATCTGGAGGCAGACATTGCAACTCCTCTCGTCATCGTGGGCTCAGAGGCTTGGCATGCTGACCGCGAACTAAAATTGCTCGGCACCGCCCACGGCCGAAAGTTACCTGGCGTTGATAGGATTCGCCGGATCGACTATGTGCCGCGGACATTACTGACCGACTTGGTCCATGGCGCGAAAGCCAGTCTCTTCCCAGCCCTGTATGAAGGCTTTGGCTTGCCCGCGCTGGAAGCGCTTGCCGCGGGGGTTCCCCTATTGTCGAGTACCACTGGCGCACTGCCTGAAGTGACAGGCGACGCGGCCTTGTCGGTGGATCCCTATGATATCGACGCTCTGGTCAATGCCATCCGAAGGCTGGACCGGGACGCTGCGCTCCGGGCTCGTCTCGCCGACCGAGGGCCTTTCCAGGCTGCCAAATTCTCCCGCACGGCGTTCGCCGATCGCATTGGTCAGCTTTACCAGAAGATTATCAGGCGCTAGGCGCTTGCGAAAGAAGGCGAGCTGCCACCAACAGCGGTCAGCTAGTTATTATGCGGACGCTGCCCAGGCAGCATTGGAGTGATATCATGTACGTCAAGCGCTGGGTGCGAACTGTACGACCCGAACTCATCCTGTTAGCCGCAACGGCATTGGGCGGCTGCACGACATTGCCTCGAAATGGCCCGACCGGAAGCCAAATCTCGAGGAGCGCGACGAAACAGAACACGATCGGCTTCAAGATCATAGATATCGCGCCAGAGAATATCGCCGCATTGTCGACGACAAACAGTCCAACGGGTGCGCTTGCCACTCTCGCTGCCGATGGTCTAGTCGATAGAATAGGTCCGGGCGATGTCCTGTCTGTTGAGATCTTCGAAGTAGGTGTCACCTTGTTTGGTGGCCATGCAAATATCGGAAGCGCTAATGCTTCTACGGGGACCGAAGCTGATCTCTCCGCAAGCAACGAAACGATCGGTAATGGCGGAGTTGTCGTGGACGGCGATGGCAACATTAGTCTGCCATATATCGGAACCATAAAGGTCGCGGGCCTCACGGCAGCTCAGGTCCAGGATGAGATCGTGGTGAGATTACAGGGCCAGTCCCAAAGCCCGCAGGTGATTGTATCCCTTCGCCGAAATATCGCTAATGCCGTCGTCGTAATGGGGGATGTAGCAAATCCAGGGCGCTTGCCTCTTTCATTGGCGCGCGAGCGACTGCTTGATGCAATCGCAGAAAAAGGCGGCATTAGCCGGACGGCGCAAACTGGTTCGTCCACTGCTACCGGTACCGGCGCGCAGGACGTCATGGTTCGGTTCACGCGCCGCGGCCACATGGCGGAGCAATCGCTCGATAGTATCAGCGCAGGATCTCCAGATGATCTAGTGCTGTTGGGCGGCGATCGTATCGAATTGATCCGCCAGCCTCGTACTTTTACCGTTTTCGGAGCGCTGGACCGGATATCGCAAATCCCGTTCGAAAGCCGCACATTAACCCTAGCCGAGGCCCTGGCGCGTGCTGGCGGCCCAAACGACGGTCGTGCCGATCCGCGATCGGTGTTCGTGTTCCGTCTGACAGCTGATGCAGGCTCAGCCGAGCAACTGAGCAAATCGCCGGCATCCACTGAGAGTGTGATGATGCCGGTTGCTTACCGCATCAACATGATGCAGGCGCAAAACTACTTCCTAGCGCAACGTTTCGTTATGCGAGACAAGGACCTTATTTATATCGGCAACGCTTCAGCCAACCAGCCTCTTAAGCTGGTGCAGGCTTTGGGGCAGCTGTTCTCGCCGGTCATCGCTGTCCAGAATGCCACGCGGTAAAGCTCATGGCGTGCCCGGCGCCAGGTGCGCCGGGCACGCCATGCCGGTTAGGCGGCATGTTCCTTAACGCCGGCGGTAATTAGCCAACCTATACCATAAACAAGCATCAAAGTGAAAAAGGCGGTCAGCACGGTTTTAGTGCGCTCTGGGTACAGGGCTTTTACGGGCATATTCGGATCGACAACCGGCACGACGAACAACTGCTGGCGACGGGCGTCATCCTGCGCCCGCTGAAGCCCCGCCGATGCGATCTCCAACTGCTTTCCAGCCATTTCCTGCCGAACCTTAATGCCTTCGTAGGCACCCATACCCGCTGCGACATTGCCAGGCCCTCGAGACAATTTTGCGCCCTCCGCCACGACCTGACGGGACAAGGCTGCAACACGCCGCCGCAGCGCCACTAGCTGTGGACTATTGGCGGAAACAACGCCAGCAATGGAGGCTTCCTGAGCCTTCGCGATAGCAAGCTGGCCCTGGAGGTCGGATACCATACTTGTTCTGGACGCTCCGGTAACCTGCGGATTGAAGTCCTGCTCACTCAGACGAAATTGCGTGATCTGCCGCTGAATTTGCGACAGATTGGCCTCGGCTTCGTGCACGCGACGCTGTGACATGGTGATCGCGTTGGCATAGTTGCGCTGGTTGAGCATGTTGACCCGGCCTTCGCCCAGCTTGAGTAGTTCCCGGATGATACGGTAGGAATCCTCGGGCCGAAAACTGCGGACCTTCAATGTGGTGATGCCGGTTTCGGTACTAACATCCACATCGACCTTACCCTTGAAATATTTCTCAAGCTGTTCAGGCGTCGGGCTAGTGAACCAAAGGCGTGACACAGCATCAGCCTCCGGCCTCTGAAATCTCTGGCTCAGGCCAATCCTCGATTGCAGGGCGGCAACTGCATCATGCGATTCCAGATAATCCGCGACGACCATGGCGTCGCGTTCGGAAGAAGTCCCGCCAACCATCGTCAACGCTTGACTGAGGCCACTGGGTGCAGCCGGAGTATCCGACGTCCTGACGACGAAATGCGCTTCTGACTGGTACTGATCGGCCGCTATCAGGTAATAATATATCGCGACCAGGGCAGTGGGGAGCAGCACGATCAAACACCAGTTACGGTGCTTGCGGAACCAGCCTAGCAGCCAAGTTCGAGCTGTTGAAGATGAATGATCCAAGATATATGCACCTTAGTGAAGATGAATGCGACGTCTTGTTATTCTGATAGAGACGAGCCCGGCATATGTCAGAAACAGACACCAGCTGACAACATAGGGTATATCGACATAGGTGTCCTTGGCGGCATGGAACTGGCCATATCGCAAAAGCTCAAAGATTGTAGGCAATGGGAACCAAGTCAGCCAGTTTTTATATGGCTGCGGGACCCAAGAAAGTTGGTAAAATGCCCCCGATAGCGGCATCAAAATATATGTGATCGGGTGTACGAACCGCGCAACAAGTTTATTATCGTGCGTCCAGGCACATATCAAAAGCGAAACAGAGAAAGAAAACCAGAACATCAGACCAATGCCGATCAACAATTCCAGCATGCGGGCGGGCGGTTCAGACATTCCCAATGCAGTGACAAGGCCCATCAGCACGATGTAGGACATCGTCGTCCCGACGCCCTCCAGCAAGCCGCGTGCCAGCATCATGTCGAAGATCGTAACACGGCGATGATAGAGTAGTGGCATGTTGGATTCCAACGCGCCATCGGCACGAGTCACCATGCCCCGAAACATGATGAACAAAGTATACCCAAGGATGGCGAACGGAACTGGATGAATGCCCCCGTGAGGCAAACCATGCCCGGCATGAAGCAGGGCGACTGCGCTAGCCAGGCTGAGCGGTTCCAGGAAAACCCAGAGATAGCCTATATTTTCGCGACCATAACGGGTATGCAGTTCGCGCATCAGAAGGGCGCCGATCACGTCTCCCTGGACCTTCAGACCGTGCCAAAAGCCGCGATCCCCGGTGGAACCGGAAGTGTTTGAAATCATAGTCATGCGGGAGCTTCTATCTCGATACGAGCATCATACGATATAAATTCGCCACTGGCACAGGCGGGCCAGTTAGACGCGATCCGAAAGTCGCCGGTTCCCTATTTTTATGCATCATGGTGGCTGCCATATCCTGCTGCGCGATGCTACTCAATGCGTCCGTCGCTGTTTACGGTAATTGTCGCCTTACCATTCGGTTTGGCATATGGGCGGATATATGAAGCATATTTTTCCCCGTACGGATATCCTGTCTCGCTTTCGCCCCGGTTCCAGCAAAGACGACGGCATGCGGCTATTTCATCTCGATCATCTCCGAACCTATCCGCGACAACGCAACGAAGCGGTGATCCGCCAACTTTGCGCGAACGCTTATCTGGGTGAAGGGCGCTCATTGTGCCGAGTGCTGGGCCGATATAAGATGATTGTAGATACTTCTGACGTTGGGCTCTCAAGTCATCTGCTGCTCGACGGCTATTGGGAAATGTGGCTTACCGAATTATTGGCAGATTTGGTCAAACCCGGCATGAAGGTGGTGGATGTCGGTGCCAACCTTGGCTATTTCTCCTTGCTGATGGCGGATCTCGTCGGTCCAGCGGGACAGGTTCACGCCTTTGAACCCAACACCGATTTGGCGCGGCGGATGATTCAAAGCCTTGCGATTAATGGTTTTGACGGCATTGCTACCGTGCATGAGCAGGCATTGGCAGACGTCGAGGCAGACGTTTTGCTGGTTGTGCCCTCCGCCGAACCGAAAAATGCCCATCTTTTGCCCGCAGGCCATCCCGTTTCCGCAGATGACACAACCGTAAGCCGCCTGCTCCGCACGCGTAGGCTCGACAGCTACAATGAATTGCTCGACGCGGATATCATCAAGATCGATGCTGACACATCCGAACAGGCGATCTGGCACGGTATGGCGGGCATCCTTCAAAGCGGTCGTCCTCTGACAATCGTACTTGAATTCGCGCGCGTGCGTTATGCCGATCCGGGCGCGTTCATCGACAGGATAGCGTCTGACGGCTTTCGTCTTGCCGAAATCACATTCGAGAGTGGCGTACAGCCAACACATAAGGAGGCGATCCTTGCAGCCTCCCCGACCAATGACGTCATGTTGCTGCTCACCCGCTGAAAATCGGTACTGATCTCTATATTTCTTACGAAATAATGATTTTCTCCACGATTATCTCCCCTGCCGACGGTGTTATAGCTAGTCGCAGCGGACCCGGGATATGGGGGAGTGGATAGGACAAGATCGTGGGTCCGTGTACATTGTACTGAACCTTGTGGGTGAGACCGTCTAAACCAATCGCGATCGTGACGGGATCGCCTGTCGCCATCACATGAATATGTAAATGCGCATTGGGCGATCCCGACCAACAAAACCACAGCGCGGCATCCTCGCCTCTGATGCCGCAACCTTGCATGGTTGGCGCCAGCCAACCATAGCCATGGCGAAGGGGATCACCCGACATTATGTCATCGCTCCCTTGCCGTGAAAGGGACAGCGACCAGACCCCTGTGCCAGCGATTCGAGGTAATGTGTCGCGCGTGCGCGATGGAATCGCTTGCGCCTTCGCCATCAGCTCGGCTGCAATTTGCTGCCAGCTTCGAGGCACGTAGCTCTTCCGAATTGCTCCCTCAGCACCAAGTCGCGTTTTCTCGTCCAGCAGTGTGCGCACGGTTGCCGCGATTTGGGCGGCATCATGAGGATCGAAATAGCGAGCGAAAGACCCACCAGCCTCCGGTAGAGAGGAAACACCTGAAATTGCCGGAATTTTGCCGTAGGATAAGGCCTCGGAGACCGGCAGCCCCCACCCTTCGTAGAAGCTTGGATAAAGTGCGAAAAGACAATTTTCATACAGCGCGGCCAATCCGTCATCGGGAACGCCGTGGAGGATACGCACCAAGCGCTGTAACCCCGGATTTTCATGCAACATCCGGTGTAAATCATCGTTTAGCCAACCACGCCCGCCCACACATACCAAATGCGGCATAGCAGATTCACCCAAACTGTCAGCCAGCGACATCCAGGCCCTAAACGCTCCCATGTGATTTTTTCGGGGTTCAAGCGTCGAGACCAACAGGACATAGCCGAGCGGCTCCAAGCCAAAGGTCTGCAGGACGTCGACACTGGCCGAGAGCTGCCGGAAATCGCCATCAAGGCGAACGACGGGAACGGCACTTGCTGCCATGGGGGCACCGCATTGTGCCGATTTTTCGACAAGATCGCGCCGCGTGGCCTCGGAAATGGCGAGACAACCATCAGCCGAGTGGAGAAGGGACCTGAACCAAGCGCGATAGTCGCGCACAAGCGACTGGATGAACCAAGTCGGCTCAATCATCGGGATCAGGTCGAAGACGAGAGGAACATAAATGACGGCATCGCGGGTCCGGACCGTCCGGATATCAAGCAAGTAATTGCGATCTGCCCAAGACGTGCCCAGATTGATTAAGATGGCCCCGCGCGGGAAATGAACCGGCCGTGATACAGCGATCAGTCGGTACATGTCGTTCAGGTGCGCTTTCCACGCCGGATCTTCTTCATCGTCGCTCTGTTTAGCCAAACGGCAAAGCGCCTCGAAACGGTCATTGTCGAGTTTGATCCATCCTCGTTGTACGCTGGAATAGATACAGTATATCGGCCGAACAATGCCTTCCATGGCAGCCAGCGATATCTCGATCTGGACGCGTTGAATGCCCGTGGGCAAGCGGCGTTTACCGAAGAATGCGATCAGGTCAGTCACGTCCAGCAGGACCGCACCGATGGGCAGAGGTTGATGACCTTCAGGTTTTTGAATTGCTGGATCGATGCCTAGCAAGGTCAGCGCATCGATCCATGTTTCCGCTTCTGCATCCGGGTCGGGCATCGCTCGCGCTAGTTCCGACAGTGCTTCCAGATTTGCCCGGTCTCGGTTCAACGCCCGGATGAAATATCGGGCTGCGTCCACCGGCTGATACCATGCCTTCGCCATATGCCCCAAATGGAGCAGGGGTTCAGCATCATTAGGATGTAATTGCGCAGCCATTTCATAAGCCGCTCTGGCAGCATCGATGGCGCCTCCTTCCTTTTCCATGTGCCCAAGCTGAATCCACAGATGGTGCAAATGCGGTTCATGGGTCACTGCCTGACGATAACCGGATGCAGCAGTGGCCCAGTCTTGGCGCACACGGGCCATGTTAGCGAATCTGATATGCACGGCCGTGCCCCGCCGGACAGTCAGGCCGTTCGACTTGGGACCAAGTCCCCATTTCCTGGACATACGGTCCAGCCAGCTTGTGATCCACCGCATATTTACGCCCTAGAAGGCCAATTTACAGGAGGCAATGGAGGCGCATCGCACATGCCTATTTGGGGGAGGTGGGCATGTCGGCTTTTTCGGAAGGAGCAAAGCTATTTACTATCGCCCAAGCCGCACCGGCGAGCGTTCAGATAGACATCCAAAGGATGATGAGTCACCCGATCACAAGATCGCGCACCACCTCCAACGCCTTCGCATTGTTGGCGACCGACCGCTCCGATGTGTCGCTTTCCGTATAACAGCGCAGTTCGGGCGCGTTGCCACTTGGGCGCAGGTGAATGATGTCGCCGCCTGCAAAATGGATACGCAGCCCGTCAGTAAGATCGATACCGTCCACTTCACCAGCGATACCACCGAATGTGGCGGTCAGTCGCGCCAATATTTCCGCCTCGCTTCCTGCCTCCAAATGCGCGATCAGCGCCCTGCTTTGGGCAGTGGGATAATTTTGCAACCGTTCGCTGAACGTATAGCGCGCAGGCAATTGACGCTGAAGCATCGACAAGGAGACGTCTTGCCGCCGCGCATCGACCAGCGCAGCAAGAATCGGCAGGACCGCGTCGCGCGTAGGCAATGCGGACAGGCGCGTATTTTCTAAACGAACCTCTGCCCCGAGAAGGAACCCGCCATTCGCTTCATAGCCGCATACGGTGACCTGCCCCGCATTTATCAGGTTGTTCATTGCCTCAATCACGAAGGGAGATCCGATGCGGGTGCGGCTTACCGTGTCGAACAAACCAGACAATTCGGCCGCGCTGTTGCAACTTACCGGCGTCGCTACGGCTTTGATGCCCAGAGCTCGCGCGCATAGGATGCCCAGTATATCGCCCCGAATCCACGTTCCGGACTCGTCTGCCAGCAGCGGTCGATCCGAATCTCCGTCGGTGGAGAGAATCGCGTCGAGGTTCAGTTCGGACGTCCATTGACGGGCGAGAGCCTGGTCTTCGGGCCGAACAGCCTCAGTATCAACTGGGATGAAGGTTTCCGACCGGCCGAGGCGGTAGGCTTCTCCCCCCAATTGTTCGACCAGCCTTACCAGAATGTCGCGGCCAACCGCCGAATGTTCATATATTCCAAGCCTCAGCCCCCGTAGCGCCTCGGTGCCAAAGGCATCGACATAGCGGGCGACATAAGCTGTTGCGACATCAATGAGTGGGCCCAGTGGGGTCGGCTCCCCCAGCATATCCTCATCATCGAACAGGTCGGGCAGCGTGATATTTTGGGCGCGAATTCCCAACTCATCGGATTTGAGCACTTCGCCATCGTTGCGATTGAACTTGATGCCGTTGCGGTCGTCAGGGATGTGACTTCCAGTCACCATCAGAGACGCGATTCCCCGGGCAAAGCCATAGGCAGCTACAGCGGGGGATGGCACAAAGCCGCAGAAGTCGACATGACCGCCCTTGTGGTGGATAGCTGCAGCGCAGGCAGCCATGATGCGCGAGGAAGAAGGGCGCAGATCGCCGGCAATCGCCACATGGCTTCCCGGTGCGAACTGCCCGATATTCTCCAAATGTTGCAAGAACCCGCAGGTGTAGGCGAAACATATGCGGTCGGTCATCGCACTGACGAGCCCGCGCGCACCACTGGTGCCGAAAGTGACGCCGGATAGCGACATCAGATCGGCAATCGAAACAGTTTGCGTCATATATCTCCGGGAATCAGCAGAAAGAGGGATCGTCCAGCGTTCAAGCTATTCGGCAGCCATCGCCGCGGCTTTGATGGCTTCCGTCACCTTCCTCACTTTCTGAGATTCCCCCCGGCGCAGGATCATGACCTCGCCCTGCGATATCACCACGATCAAGTTATCGACATCGACCAGGGTGACCCGAGGGCCATCACTATTAATGAGGCAATTCCGTGCGCCTAAAAGTATCGCTTCACCCCGGACGGCATTATTGTCCATGTCCCTGATGCTGACGCTGTGCAGCGAATCCCAGCTCCCGACGTCCGACCAACCCATATTTACCGGCACGCATGCCACACGGGCCTCACGTTCCATTACGGCATAATCGACGGAATCCGATGGACAGACAGCGAAGGCTTGCGGGTCAGGGACAATTTGCACGCCATTCCGTTCCGCCGCTGCCAACGAAGCTTTGACCGCAGCAAGTATAGCGGGCTGGTGCCGCCCCAATGCTGCCAGATAGGCGTCAGCACGGAACATGAAAATGCCAGCGTTCCATGCATGATTGCCCTCGGCAAGCATCTCAGCAGCACGGTCCGCATTGGGTTTTTCGACAAAACGGACGACCTCATGGATCATGTCTCCGCAGATCTCGCCCATTTTGATATAGCCATAGCCCGTTTCGGGAGCATCCGGTGTGATGCCGAACGTGACGAGCCAGCCTTCAGCCACCAGAGGTAGAGCGCGGGCAATCGCTTCGTGGAAGGCAGGCAAGTCAGCGATCGTGTGATCGCTTGGCATGACGAGCATTGCATCGCTCGCCTGCGCTTCGAACGCAGCCAACGCGATAGCAGGAGCCGTATTGCGGCCGAAGGGTTCGAGCAGAACGAGATAATCCTCCAAACCACTGACGGTGATCTGCTCGTGGATGATGCTGGCATGCGCAGCACTTGCTACCACGATCGGGCGGCCGATCGACGCTGCGCTGAAGCCTTTAATCCGCTTCATTGTGAGCTGCAGCATAGTTTCATCCGCTGTCAGCGGTAGAAGTTGCTTTGGACGTTCAGGTCTTGAGACGGGCCAAAGCCGTGTGCCGGAACCACCCGACAGGATTACTGGCACAATTTTGGGGAGGTCGTTGATCATAACCCACATTATCTGAGCAAAGACAAATAGTTTGAGTCTGAGCCGGCTGCAATATGAACCGACCCCCACTTGCGGGCTTCATGCGCGGAAAGAATCTGATTGCCAAGTGATTTTCAGACGCACGATACCCAGCCATCGTGTCATTTTGTCATTCGTTTCACATCTGTTTTAAATATAATCGGGCGAGCGTCAAAGGCGGAGCATTGCTTGTGATATTTTTGGCATGCGACTTTCAACCCCGCGCCAGATTGGTGATGGCCATGTATTCTTCAACCGCGTTGGCGAGCCTTACAAGGACACGCGGCCTGGCCGCATCCCGGGAAGCAATTGGCTGAAGACGCAGCACGAGACAACCTGCAAGCAGGCCGGAACGACCTCTTCACCAACATGCACATGGGCGGCTGAAAATCGCGCAGAATGGTCCAGCGCTATGCCAGCGTGGGCACCGACCACATGCGCGAGTCGATCAGCAAGTTGAACTGAACGCACATTTTTTCCATTACCGCCCTTTGCCATATGGCACCGCTCCTCTATCGACCTAGGCGGGTGATTTTTGGGGACCTGGAAAATGGGGGAGACATTCACCTCGGCCGGCCATATCGGGCCATCCACTGACGCCGCTGCCATGGTCTCGGGGAATCAGCGCTCCATTTTCATCGCACAACGCTGGATCTGGACATCTCTTGCCGCTCTTCTGGGCAGCAGCCAGCTACTGCTTTGGCGGTTTCTCGATACCGCGCCCGGCTGGGCCTACGTGCTTGGCGCATTGATCGTCGGCGGACTTTGCTTCTTCACCGTTAAAATCACCAAGGATAGCCGCGATATTACCCTCACCACCTTGCTGACCTGTTTCCTGGTCGCACTGGGCCTGTTGGTACTGAGCGGCGAAGGGCGGTTCTTCTACGCCAATGTGGATTGGCAGGTTCGCTTTGCCGTGCTGCGGGACATGGGCATCAACCCCTGGCCTTTTATCTATACGGCACGCCCTGAGCCCGACCTGCTGCGCGCGCCGATCGGCATGTTCCTGGTACCCGCGCTGGTCTTCAAGGCTCTTGGCCCAAGAGCGGCGGATATCGCCCTGCTGTTGCAAAATACCACGCTGGTGGCGTTACTGCTCGCCTTGGGTAGCCAGCTGTTCATAAATCAGCGCTCGCGCCTGATCGGCCTGGCTATATTCATCCTGTTTTCCGGCATGGATGCGATTGGCGACCTGCTCATGCAGGGAATGCTCACCGGTCACCTGGAAGATTGGGCCGAGATTCAATATTCCTCGACCATCACCCTGCTTTTCTGGGTACCCCAGCACGCGATCGCCGGTTGGGTGGGCGCGGTTGGCTATATGTTGTGGCGGGAGGGCCGCGTGCCTCTCGCTCCATGGCTGGCGCTGCTGCCGCTGACGGCGCTCTGGTCGCCGCTGGGGCTGATGGGAGCCATGCCCTTTGTTGCGCTGGCAGGGGTGAGAACGCTGATCGCGCGTTCGCTTCGTGCGCGCGATGTCATGGCGCCCGCGGCATCGCTTCTCCTTTGCCTGCCCTCGCTCATTTATCTGGGCGCAGCATCGGATGACGTCGGCTTCCATTTTCAGCCGATCCCCTTCGTCCAATGGCTGCTGTTCCAATCCTTCGAAACGCTACCCTATCTGATTCCTCTCGCGATCGCCGGACGATCGACGCGGTTCGGGCGCGATAGCCTGTGGCTGGCCTTTGCCTGGCTGATGCTCATCCCCTTCGTGCAGATAGGCTGGTCGACCGACTTCATGATGCGCGGCTCGATCACGGCCTTGGCACTGGTCACGGTCATGGTCAGCGATCATGTCGTGCAACGGGGCGAGAGGTGGCGCTGGTTCATGGTGCTGCTTGCCATCGGCAGCCTGACCGGCCTTGCCGAGATACGGCGCGCTTTGCTCTATCCCGCGGCACCCGAGGTGCGCTGCACCTTCTTCAAGGCATGGGACCAGACCTTCGCGGCCTTTCCCAAGGGCTCCTATCTGGCGCCTGTCGATAAGGTTCCAGCGCTTATCCGCCCTGCCCATCCGGCCCGCGCCTCGGCGAGCGAGCCAGCCCGCTGCTGGGACGGCACCTGGAGGCTGCCATATGATCCGCGCAACGCTCCGTCAGACCGAGAGAATGGCGTAAAGTGACAAGCCCAGGGGGAAGGAAAGGCGGCCAAGCAGATGTCGCTCTGCCGCGAACACCCGCTGAAGCGCGGCATTGAAGAGCGGCGACGGACGCGCGTCCAGGGGCGTGTCACGGCGCAACAACTGATGAGCGAAGCGCTGCGCTACGGCGAGCGGGAAAAGCAGGCTGTTGAAATGACCTGAGACTTCAACCTTCAACCCCGCTGCGCGGACCACTTCGAGCAGACCATCATGCGTGTAACGACGCTTATGATGATGCAGCACGTCATGCTCCGACCAGAGCCAGGGCGCAGCCGGGACAGTGAGCAACAGCCGCCCATTGGGCGCGAGCCGTCCACCCAGAGCGCGAAGCGATGCTTCATCCTCATCGATATGCTCCAGCACATCGAGCAGCGCGATCAGGTCGTAGCGGGTTTCACCGAAACCGATCGCATCGGGCAAGGCGCCCGCCTCCACCCGGCACAGACCGCGTGCAGAGGCCAACGCGCGGGCGTCCGCGTCATATTCCATGGCATCGAGCACGCCATATTGCGCCAGCAGCGCAAGGTTCCCGCCCGTGCCGCAGCCCGCTTCGAGGATGCGAGCGTCAGCAGGCAGCGGAACATGGGTGCGGACCAGGCTGTCGATGATCGCGCGGCGAGCGACAAACCACCAATGATCCTGCTCCTGTACGCTCATGCTCGCATAGGCTGATCGGTCCATTCATCCTCTTCCTTGGCTTGGGGCTGGATAGCACGCGGCGCTGTAGGCTCACTTTCCTCCGCCACGACATAAAGCGGCCGATTGCGCACTTCCTGCGCGACGCGGCCCAGATATTCCCCGATGATGCCAAGGCTCATCAGGTTGAGGCCCCCCAGCATCAGCACGGCGACCATGATCGAGGCGTAGCCCGGCGTATCCACTCCGGTCAGCAGCGTGTGCAGCACCAGGAAGGCGGCATAGACAAAGGCCATCAGGGCGATGCTGCCCCCGATATAGGACCAGATCCGCAAAGGCATGGTGGTCGAGGCGGTAATGCCATCCACGGCGAGCGACCAGAGCTTGCTGACTCGCCATTTGCTGCTTCCAGCCTCGCGTGGAGCACGTTCATAATCGACTGTGGCGACGCGAAAGCCCACCCACGAGAAAAGCCCCTTGGTAAAGCGTGCCTGTTCGCCCAGCTGCTTGATGACGTCCACCGCCCGCCGGTCGAGCAACCGGAAATCGCCGACATTCTCCGGGATAGGGTGATCTGAAAGTCGGTTGATAAGGCGATAGAAGCCTTGCGCGCTCCAACGCTTGAACCAGTCGTCGCTGGACCGGTCGGCGCGGCGCGCATTGACCACCTTCGCCCCCGCCAGCCAGTGGCGGACCATGGCGATAATGACTTCCGGCGGATCCTGCAGATCGACATCGATCGGGATAACCGCGTCTCCCCTCGCCCGGTCGATCCCGGCAGCCAATGCCGCTTCCTTGCCGAAATTGCGCGATAGGGTGATATGGCGGACATCGGGGTCCAGACGGGCGAGGATCGTCAATATGTCGCCGGTGCGGTCAGTGCTGCCATCATTGATGAACAGAAATTCGGCTCGAGCGTCCGGTCCGATGAGCTGAAGCGCTCGGGCGACCGCGGGACGTGCTGCATCCAGGAACAGCGAAATGCTCTCCTGTTCATTGAAGACCGGAATGACGATCGACAGCGAGATGCGCATGGGTCTTGGCCTGGTCCACCCGAAATGAGACCCTACGCTATCGACCACAATGGTTAACGGAAAGTGATGGTCGGGAAGGATAAAGGCAAAATTTACCATAGACGGGCATGACGGGGCATGCCCAGCTTCCAAGCCCTGACCACAAAACCTGCCTTCATCCTGACCATGGTCGGAATCGGAGCATTGTTGCCCAGCTTGGTGCTGGGTCCCGGGGCGACCCATTCACATCTCTATAACAACATGTGGACGGCCCATTTCGGCGAGCAGATGGCAGCGGGCCACCTTTATGAGCGTTGGCTATAGCGCGACGATCTGGGTGAGAGGTCAGCGACTATCAGGATGAGAACAGATTGTCGCGGCGGGTTCATGGTGCCGGGTTA